>DATKNM010000025.1:0-10738 GCA_035541335.1 Binatia bacterium | reverse complement strand
GACCAACCGCTGGATGCTGGAGCGCGATTACACCGGATGGATGGCGGCGCGCGCCTTTGGCGAGGCGGTGACCCGGGTCGGCAGCGCCGACCCCAAGGCGCTGAAGGACTACATGCTCTCGGACAAGTTCGAGCTCGCCGCCTTCAAGGGCCAGGGCCTGACCTTCCGGCGGTGGAACCAGCAGCTGCGCCAGCCGATCCTGCTCGCTTCCCCGCTGATGCTGGTCTCGGTGTCGCCCCAGGAGGGCTTCCTGCACCAGCGTACGCCGCTCGATACGCTGGGCTATGACGAGCCCGACTCCCAATGCCGGCTGAACCCGTGACGGATACCGTCGCTCTCTCGGTCGAGGCACTCTCGCACAAGATCGGGGGCAAGCAGATCCTGGACTCGGTCAGCATCGGCATACCCGCCAGCCGATTCGTCGTGCTGCTCGGCCAGAACGGCGCCGGCAAGACCACGCTCTTCTCGCTCATTACCCGGCTCTACACCGCGCAGACCGGCACGATCCGCATCTTCGGCCACGATCTCCGGCGCGAGAGCTCCGCGGCCCTGTCGCTGCTCGGCGTCGTGTTCCAGCAGCGAGCGCTCGATCCCGATCTCAGCGCGCGGCAGAATCTCTGGTATCACGCGGCACTGCACGGCATGTCCTGGTCGCAAGCACGGAGGCGGATCGCGGACGAGCTCGCCCGGGTCGGCCTCGCAGACAAGGCGGATCGCAAAGTCCGCGGCTTCTCCGGCGGCGAGGCAAGGCGGGTCGAGATCGCCCGTGCCCTGCTGCACGAGCCGCTGCTCCTGCTCTGCGACGAGGCGACGGTCGGCCTCGACATCCGCAGCCGCGCCGAGATCATCGGCGACGTGCGCACCCTGGTCCGCGACCGCGCTTTGACCGTGCTCTGGGCCACGCATCTCATCGACGAGGTGCAGGCCGACGACCACACCATCATCCTCCACCAGGGCCGGGTGCTGAGCCAGGGACCCGCGCGAGACATCGTCGCCGATATCGGCGCCGCCAGTCTCAACGAGGCGTTCCGGCAGATCACCGAAGGCAGGGCGGCATGAACGCTGCAGGCTGGATCCGGTGCTTCCTCGGGATCTTGTGGCGCGAGGGCTTGCGCTTCGTGCAGCAGCGCAGCCGGTTCGTGGCGGCGCTGGTGCGGCCCTTGATCTGGCTGTTCGTGTTCGCCGCCGGCTTCCGCTCCGTGCTCGGCGTCTCGATCGTTCCGCCTTACGAGACCTATATCCTCTACGACGAGTACATCATCCCGGGGCTGATCGCGATGATCCAGCTCTTCAACGGCATGCAGAGCTCGCTCTCCATGGTCTATGACCGCGAAATGGGCAGCATGCGGGTGCTCCTCACCAGTCCCTACCCGCGCTGGTTCCTGCTCTCGTCGAAGCTCCTCGCCGGCACCTTGCTCTCCCTCCCGCAGGTCTATGTCTTCCTGCTGATCGCGCGGCTCTACGGGATCGAGCTTCCGCCGCTCGGCTACGCGACCGTGATCCCCGCCTTGCTGCTCTCGGGGCTCATGCTCGGCGCCCTCGGCCTGCTGCTTTCCTCGGCGATCCGCCAGCTCGAGAATTTTGCCGGGGTGATGAACTTCGTGATCTTTCCGATGTTCTTCGCGTCCTCGGCGCTCTATCCACTCTGGAAGGTCGAGGAGGCGAGCCCGCTGCTCAGCGACGTCTGCCGCTACAATCCCTTCACCTATGCGGTCGAGCTCATCCGCTTCATGCTCTACGGCAAGTTCGACCCGCTCTCCTGCGGACTGGTGGTCGGATTCCTGGTCTGCTTCCTCGGCGGCGCGATCGTGGCCTATGACCCGGCCAAGGGCGTCATCGCCCGGGTCCGGGTCGGCGGCGCCGGTGCTTGAATGGAGATGCGCATGCGAACATTTCTCTCCTTGCTCGGGCCGATGACGCTTCTGATCGCGACAGTCGGGATCCCGGCTTGGGCGCAGGAAACCGCCCCGGGCGCCGCCGCTCCGGCCGCGGAGACGCCGCCGGCCCAGACGGCGTCTTCCGGCGCAAGCGCCTGGCCCTGCGAGCAGCCGGAACGCGCCGAAATCTCGGTCGGCTCCTTCTGGTCGGGGCCGGATCCAAGCGGTGCCGAGGAGACCTGGCACAATGTGCCGGCGGTCACCGCGCTGGTCGAACAGATCGCGCCGCGTCGGATGCCGCAGGAGGATGCGGTCGCCGCCGTTCACCGCTTCTCCGCCGGCTACAGCGACCCCAAGGAGCGCGCGACCGTCCTCACCCAGGTCTTCGCCGGGTTGTTCGACACGATGGACAAGGAGCGGCGCCAGATCCTGACCGGCATCCGTCATTTCAACCGGCGCCAGGACGCTCTTTCTAAGCGGATCGAGGCCGGCTGGAAGTCGGTCGATGCCTTGGATCCGAACTCGACCGATCCCGCAATCAACGATCAGCGCGCTACCCTGCAGGGGGCGATCGATTGGGATTCGAGAATATTCGACGACAGGCAGCGGCTCCTGCCTGCCATCTGCCAGCAACCATCGGTTATCGAGCAACGCCTTTTCGCCCTTTCCCGTGCCCTCCAGCAGGACCTCGGCGGACCGACCCAGTGACGCCGGACCAATTGGTTTGCCAACGATCGCCGTGGATTGAAGCGCGCCGTGTGACTCTCATCCTTTGGACTAAGGTGTGATGCCAACCACTCGACGCTGGAAAATCATCTGGCGTATAACTCTTGGCACCGCAGGATGAATGCGACGATCCGGGGCCGGACGAGAAACGTCGTCCGCCCCGATGACGACTGAAACGTGAACTTGGGAGGATACCGAATATGGCCATTTCAATTCACCCCGCCGTCGACAACGGCGTCAAGCAAGGCTCGAGCAGCTTCACCGGCGGAACCCTGACCTGCAAGTGCGCCACGGATCCGGTGGTCGTCACCGTGAAGTCGCAGAGCGCGCATAACCACGTATGCGGCTGCACCAAGTGCTGGAAGCCGAAGGGCTCCCTGTTCTCCCAGGTCGCCGTGGTGCCGCGGGATTCCGTCTCGGTCACCAAGAACGGCCAGAAGCTGAAGGTGGTCGACCCCAGCGCGACGATCCAGCGCTACGCCTGCACCGGCTGCGGCGTCCACATGTACGGCCGTATCGAGAACACCAAGCATCCGTTCTACGGCCTCGACTTCATCCACACCGAGCTCTCGAAGGACGACGGCTGGTCGGCCCCGGAGTTCGCCGCCTTCGTCTCCTCGATCATCGAATCCGGCGCCAAGCCGGACCAGATGCCCCAGGTGCGCGCGCGCCTGAAGGAGCTGAAGCTCGAGCCGTATGACTGCCTCTCGCCGGCGCTGATGGACGCGATCGCGACCCACATCGCCAAGCAGTCGGGCGCGCTCGCCGCCTGATCCGGCGCGGGCGCGTTCAGCCCGAGCCGTTGTGCACCGCTTCCGGGAGCGCCAGTGATCCAAGCTTGGATCGCTGGCGCTCCCGATGCATTTCATCCGATCCTCCGGCCTCGGCGGCACGGAGCTGCAGCGCCGGCGTGACGCAGCGCGCGAGCACCCCGGCGAGCTCCGCCGACTGCAGCGGCAGATAGACGATCTCGCTCACCCCGGCATCGGCGAGCGCCCGGACGCCATAATCCTCGGCCGAGGCGGTCGCAAGAACGAGCGGCAATTCCGGCGCCCGCCGGTGCATCGCGGTCGCGAGATCCAGCAGCGGCTCCCGGCCCTGGCAGAGCAGCGCCGCATCGAATCCCGTCGGCGATGCCGCGACGGCCGCGATCGCCTCGCTCCGCACCGTAAGGCCGAGCGGCTCGTAGCCGAGAGCGGCCAGGATCTCCTCGTGGCGCAGCAAGCGCCCGCGATCCGGCTCGTACACCAGAATGATCTGGCCGTCGCCATGCGCGTCGGTCTCGGGTCTCGGCGGGTCGGTCATCCCGGCGGCGACGTAGCAGGGCAACCAGATCTCGAACCTGGTGCCGGCGCCGGGCCGGCTCTCCACCCTGACGCCGCCGAGATGCTCCCGGACGATCTCCAGCACCGTCGCAAGCCCGAGGCCGTTGCCGTCGGTCCGGGTCGTGAAGAACGGCTCAAAGATGCGGTTGAGGGTCGCCTCGTCCATTCCGGGGCCATCGTCGGTCACCGAGAGCAGCGCATAGCGGCCGGCCGCGAGCCGTCCGTGATCGAGCTGCATGGATACGGCAGTCTCCACCAGCCCGGTTCCGATCTCGATCTTGCCGTCGCCGTCGCCGATCGCCTGGGCCGCGTTGTTGCAGAGGTTGAGCAGCACTTGCTGGAGCTGCGCCATCTGCCCGGTGATCTCCATCCGGCCGGTCGATGCCGGATGCACGGTCAGCTGGATGCGCCCCGGCAGCGTGGCATCGAGCAGCGACCGGGTCTCGGCGATCAGGGCATCGAGGTCGACGCGCTCGCGCCGAAGGTCGCTGCGGCGGCCGAAGGTGAGGATGTGCTCGACCAGGTCCCGCGCCCGCTCGCCCGCGCGCCTGATCTCTCCGATACTCTCCTCCGCGCGGCTCCCGTCCGCCGTGACACCCTGCGCCATCTCCGCATAGCCCAGGATGGCGGCGACGATGTTGTTGAAATTGTGCGCGATCCCGCTGGCGAGGGCACCGATCGTCTCCATCCGCCGCGCCTGCTGCAGCTTGACTTCGAGATTGCCCCGTTCCCGCTCCAGCGCCTCGCGGCTGACGGCGTTGGCGATGGCATCGAAGGCCATCCCGAACAGCCCGAGATCGCCCTGGCGGGCCCGGAGACGGCCCGACACCGCCTCGAAGCCGAGCCAGCCCGAGAGGCCGTCGCCGGCTTCGCTGCCGGCAATGCAGAGCTTTTTCGGCGAGGAGCCGCACGACGAACCGCATCTGCCAGGCCGCTTGTCCGACGATGTCGACTGACCGGTCGCAGGCAGTGGCGCATCGTGATACGGCGGCAGTGCCTCCGCCAACATCTCCTGCCGCGGCCAGTCGGCCGGGAGCTCGGCCCCGGGACGAGACCAGCGATAGCGGGCCGCCGCCGGACCGGCGGCGACGAAGAAGGCACGGTCGGCTGTCACGCATTCCGCCAGACTCTCGAGCGCATGCTCGATGCGGCCGGCCAGTTCCCCTGGCTGCGCGCCGATCAGGCTGGTCGAGACGCCGGCAATGACATGCTCGATATCGGCGCGCCGACGCAGCGCCCGCGCGCGGGATTCGAGCTGGACGCCGAAGACGCCGATGAGAGCCACCAACAGGACCGATACGCCGTAGAGCACATAGCGATAGCGCGAGGCCTTGCGATCCGAGGCGGCGATGCGGGTCATGACCGCCGTCCGGATCGCCTCCCGCTGTTGCCGGCTGGTGAGCGAAAACAGATTCTTCAGGTTGCGATCGGTCGCCGGCAGCAGGTTGCGCAGCAGGCGGCCATGCGCCACGAGAGCGTGGACGGCATCCGTCTGGTCCAGGGAAAGCCCATCCGTCGACATCGCATCGAGCGCGCCGTCGACCTCGGCAGCCACCGGCGGCGAAGTGTCGAGCGTCAGATGCTGGATGGCCGCCGAGATGCGGCTCACCTGCTGCGCCGCGCCGGACTGCAACCCGTCCTCGCTCAACGCCGTCGTGAACCGGCTGAAATAGGCGAGTGAGTTGCGCAGGAGCGCGTTGCTGCTCTTGAATTGCTCGGTCCACGCCTCCTGTCGTTCGGTCGTCCAGGCGAGCCGGTCGATCGCGAAGGTGATCGCGGGATCCGCCCGCATGGACCGCCGGAGGGTGACGATCGTCTGGCGGATCGTGTCGATCTCGAGGACCAAGGGATCGTAGTTGCCGAGCAGGCCGGCGCGCGCGCGGAGCAGGTCGCGGTCGAGCGCGCTCTCGGACGCCTCCATGGTGTCCAGTGCGTTGAGCGCGGCCTGCGCGCCCTGCAACTGCGTGCTGCTGCTCCGGAGCGCGAGCCAGGTGAGCAGCAGCAAGAGCGCGACGACGCCGACCGCAAGTCGCGTGCCCCTCACGGCCCCTCCCCCACGGGACGCCCGCGATAGTCTCCCGTGAGCGTGCGCAGGAAGGCGACGATCTCGCCAACCTGCTGGTCGGTCAGCGACGAATCGAGCTGCGCATAGGCCATGCGCCGTACCGCAGTCTCCAATGTGGGTGCACTGCCGTCGTGGAAATAGGGCGCCGTGGTCGCCACATTGCGCAAGCTGGGCACGCGCAGGATCGGCGGATCGGGCGAGGCCAGCGGATGGAAGATGCCGTGGCGCTGGAACAGATTGCCGCCGACATTGGCGCCTTGATGGCAAGAGATGCAGCCGACCGACTTGAAGAGCTGATAGCCCGCGAGTTCCTCGGCACCGAGTGCGCCGGTGTCGCCCATCAACCAGCGATCGAACCGGCTTCCCGGCGTCACCAGCGACCGCTCGAACGTCGCCAGCGCGTCGATGAGATCATCCGGGTCGGGATCGCGGCCGTAGATCGCGTGAAACTGCCGCGCCAGCTCCGGATCAGCGGCGAGTTTCGCCGCCGCCTCCTGTGGACTCGACCTCATGACTCGTGGCGAGTCGATCGAGGCGACGGCCTGCGCTTGCAGCGTGCGAAAGCCGCCCTGCCAGCCCAGGCGGAAGTTGCCGGCCGCGTTGAACACCGTCGGCGTATTGAAGGGAAAGCCCGCTCCGCCGATCGGGCCATCGTGAATATTCCGGCTGGCGCCGTTGCGGCGTACATCGTGGCAGGAATTGCAGCTCGTGCCGCCGTCATGGGACAAGCGCGGATCGAAGAACAGCTTCTCGCCGAGGGCGACCTTGCGGGGATCAGCGGAGGGCGCCTCCTGGATCGGCGTGATCGGCTCCTCCGCAACGATCGCAGCGATGGAGGCCGCCGGCTGCGAAGTCGACCCGACAGCCGGCGGCGGATCCGCCGTCGCGGACAGCAGCAGATAGGCGCGCGACATCCCGAGGCAACCTGCGACGAGCAAGGCTCCACCCAGAAACCACCGGGGCAGCCACCGGGGCAGCCATCGGGATGTCGCGCGACCGATCATAGTCCAAGATGCAGGTCGCGGCCGTAACGCACGGCATGCGGAATCTGGCCGCGGTCGATGCCGATATCGCGCAATGCACGGTCGTCGAGCTGCGACAGGATCGCCTGCGACCGCGCGATCTCCCGCTGACGCCGCAGATAATCGCGGCACGCCACGAACCAGCTCCACGCCACCGCGATCCAGCTGCGGCGGCGAGGGCCCTTGGGCGGAGCGACATGCGGCCGCTCCTCGAACGGGTGCATCCCTCGGCCGGAGAAGTGCACGGCGTCGAACGGCATCGCATAGAGACCGGCCACTCCCAGGGCAAGGCTCTCGATCAGGAACGCCGCGAGCGTGTCCGATCGCGGGGCTCGATCTTCGGCGGCCTTCGCCTCGCTTGCGGCGACAGCAGGTTCGGTCCATGCGACGGAGACCGACAAGGCCTCAGAGGAGATGCCGAACGACTTCCGGTCGGCAATCTCGCGATCGACGTGGGCTACACCGGGATCGTTCGCCGGTGCGCTCGGGATCGAGGTGCTCCAGAAAACCGAAGCGGGCTTGGTCAAGGACATGCGTCTCTCCCATAGGTCGTTGTAGGAGAGAGCTTCGCGGTTGCCTGTTACGCGCCGATCACCGGCCCCGGTGAAGCGGTTACCGTCGTAATGCGGGATTCCGGCCGTAGCGAGGCCGGACCGGACCTTGACCAAACCCATGATCGGACTTTCAGAACGGCTCGACCGCGAGGGTGAAGACGTAGCCGAGGCCGCGCTCGGTCTTGATCACGCGCGGCGCGCTCGGATTGGCCTCCAGCTTGCGCCGGAGGCGCAGCACCTGGACGTCGATGCTGCGGTCGAAGATGTCCTCGTGGATCCTGGTCGCCTGCAGCAGCTGCTCGCGCGACAGCGTCCGCTGCGGCGCCTCGACGAAGGCGAGAAGCAGGCCGTATTCGCCTTTGGTGAGCGGAACCACGTCGCCCGCGGGATCGATCAGACGACGATTGCGGCGCTCCAGTTGCCAGCCGCCGAAGCGATAGCCGCCGCGCTCCGGGTTGCGGGTCCGGGCGGCGCGCCCCAGCTCCTGGCGCCGCAGCACGGCGCGCACGCGGGCCAGCAGCTCACGGAGGCCGAACGGCTTCGCGATATAGTCGTCGGCGCCGAGCTCCAGGCCGACGACGCGGTCGACCTCGTCGCGGCGGTGCCCGGTCATGATGATGATTGGCACGTCGGAATGGGCGCGGATCTCCCGCAGCAGATCGAGACCGTCCTCCTGGCCGAGCCGGAGATCGAGCAGGATCAGGCTTGGGTCGCTGTGCGCGAGATGCCGGTGCAACTCCTGTCGGCCGGCGACGGCGCCGACCGGCACGTCCTGTTCCTGGAAATATCCGGTCACCATGCGACGGATCGTAGGATCATCGTCCACGACCAGCACATGTCCCGCCTTGCGCGGCTCACCGATGATGCGATCGCCTTCGTCGGAGTCCGAGGCATTGGCCAAGCGTCCGCTCGCCTCGGCGCCGAACCTGTCGAAGCGTTCCGATCCCATGAAACCTCCAGCCGTGACTACGGCAATGTTGTCCGTATCGATTGGTCGCGGCGTCACGAAGCTGGACGCTTGTCGTTCTCCCCGCTGGCACCTAGCGACAGAGCGCCACCCACTTCAACACCAGTCGGTCGCACTCGCGCGGTTGTGAACGGATAAATGGCCATTCAGCCGCTTTTGCCGAGCATTCCCGACGCACGAGTGACCCGCGTCACAGTCAAGCATCCGCAGGGTTGCCCCGCGCGCAGAGCACGGCGCGCCAGATTGCGCACGCGCATCTGTGGAACCGGAGCCGCCCGCCCGCCGTTCCCGCCCGCCGCGTAACGAACCACGCGGCCTTCGATCACGAGAAATCATCACCCAGGGGTCCAACATGGAAGTATTCGTGAGCAGCCTGAGCGGCAACGATGCCAATCCCGGCACGTTCCAGCAGCCGAAACGGACGCTCGCCTCGATCGTCACGCTGGCCTCGACCGCAGGCTCCATCATCCACATGGAAGGGACATTCTACGAGGAGCCCACCGCCTTTGCCGGCGGGCAAGTCTGGAGCGGCTACGGCGCCGGCGCCAGAATCGACGGATCGCGCGACCTCATCCGCGAAAAAGCGGTCTTCGCGTCGGCCGGCGCCAATCTCTGGACCCTCGCCTACCAACCGAAATACGGCGTCGTGCGCGTGGTCTCGATCAACGGCGGAGCCCGCGCCGTCGTGAAATCGGATCCGACGCAATGCGTGGCACAAAACGATGTCGCCTATGCCGCGGGCATCCTGACCGTCTACTCGACCACCGATCCCAGCCGGTTCTCCTCGATCAGGCTCGACGATCGCAATGGCCCGCGCGCCACCAATGCGCCGGACTTCAGCATCACCGACATCATCTCGACCTGGACGCGGCAGGGCATCCTGATCACCAGCGCGCCGCGCTGCCATATGACGCGCTTCTCCTCGATCTCCACCGGCGGCGGCGGCATCGTGGTCGCCGCCGGCTCGCATGACGGCCAGGCGGACAATTGCGTCTCGGACGGCGCCGGTCTCCCCGGCATCAACGGCGCCCATGGGGTGATGCTCGGCCAGGGCTCGGTCGGCGCCGACGTCACCGGCTGGATCTTCAACGGGGGCTCGTTCCGGAACAGCGGCCAGGACAACATCCAGGAATACAGCATTGCCACGACCGGCGACGCGCTCACGCTCAACAACGTCCAGACGCAGAACGCCACCGTGAACGAGCTCGACTGCAAGGGCAAGCGGCCGGTCAAGGTGAACGGCGGCAGCTTCAAGTCCGGCCCAGCCTCCACCGACGCCGCGATCACGCTGCACATCAACGCCAAGGACTTCACCATCTCCGACGCCACGGTGAGCGCGCGGACGGCGAGCAGCGGCCGGACCGGCCAGCAGGCGATGATCGTCGACACCGGCGTCAAGGTGCACTCGACCCGCACGCGCTATCTGGCGCAACGCGGCCAAGCGGTGCAGATGCTGAACAACGCCGGCGACAGCGACTTCACCGCCGACGAGATGATCAAGTCCGGCGCCGGCAACGAGAGCGGCGGCGCCACGGCGATCTTCTTCAGCTCCCACGGCAATCACACGCTGAAGCAGTGCACGGTGGCGCCGGGTGCGGTCGGCATCGACGCCAATGCGGTCGAGGTGCAAGGCGGGGCCGTCAAGCTCCTCAACATGGAGATGGAGACCCGGCCCGCCCATGACGGCTACTACGTGTTCCGCGCCAGCGTCGCCGGCGGTCTCGACCCCGCCTCCGACCACAACGCGCTCTACAGCACCCGCGCGAACTGGATGAGCCTCACGACCGGCACCAAGACCCAAGCCGACGTGCTGGCCGGCGCCTGCGGCACCCATCCGGTAACCGGCGACCCGCAATTCGCCAACCGCGCCGGCGGCGACTTCAGCATCCCCGCGACCTCGCCCGGCTACCGCAACGGCGCCGACCTCGGCGTCGCCAAAGGCGTCAACGGCAAGCCTTTCACCAATCCACCCAACCGCGGCGCGGTGCCGTGACGTCGCAAACGCTCCGTCATTCGGCAGTGGAGATGTCTTCCGCGATTGCCGGCAGCGCGGCAGCGGCGGGCTGGCGGCGGTCGTAAAGGCCGCCGCACTCTTTCGCCGCCTGCTCCAGGAAGGACGCGGCGAGGCCGAGATTGCCGCGCGCCACAGCGCGATGCGCCATCTGATCGAGCATCCGCAGCCGGAACGACCTCTGCGTAATG
>DATKNM010000024.1:0-5373 GCA_035541335.1 Binatia bacterium | reverse complement strand
GGGGCAACCGAGCTGGATCACTGGCCCAGGGAGAGCAGCGGCGTCGTAGGCGTCGCCGGTAGTGCTGCGAGCTGAGTGAATCGCTTCGGCAGCGGATGAACGGTGCCGAGGACCACCAATAACAACCGACACCTTCGAAGGGGGAGGCGGCAGTGGCCACCAACATCAGTGAAACCGGGAAATACGAAGTCACCGCCCGGGGCGACATCCACAAGCTGCACGGCAAGGCGATCGGCCTGCCGGGCGTGCTGTTCCTGACGGTGACCGGCGCGGCGCCGATCTCCGCCATGCTGTTCAATGTGCCGATCGGCGTCGGCTACGGCAACGGCCTCGGCGCGCCCGCGGCCTTCCTGGTCGCAACCGTAATTCTGCTGCTGTTCTCGGTCGGCTATGCGGCGATGGCCCGCAAGGTGACCGCGGTCGGCGGCTTCTACTCCTTCATCAGCCACGGCATCGGCCGCGAGGCCGGTATGGCCTTGGGCTTCGGGTCGATCGTCGCCTATTGCGTGTTCGAGACTTCCCTCGCCGGCGGTTTCGCCTATTTCGCCAATGCCGACGTGCAACAGTGGTTCGGCGTCAACGTGCCGTGGCCCTGGTTCGCCTTCGGCATGATCGCGGCGATTGCGGTCCTCTCCTACCTGGACGTCAAGATGTCGGCCATGATCCTCGGCGTCGCGCTCATCGCCGAGGTCCTGATACTGATCATCTTCGACTTCGGCGTGTTCGGCCATTCGGGCAACGGCGCGACGGTTAACGGCGCCGCGCTAAACCCGGCCGCGGCCTTCCAGGCATTCGAGGGCTTCAAGACCCCCGACGGCAAGGACATCGCGGCGGGCGTCGCCGCGATCGGCCTTTTCTTCGCCTTCTGGTCCTGGGTCGGGTTCGAGATGGCGCCGAACTACGGCGAGGAATCCCGAGACCCAAAGCGGATCGTACCGCTCTCGCTCTACATTTCGGTGCTCGGTCTCGGCATCTTCTACACCATCACCAGCTGGGCGGCGGTCTCCGCCTATCCCGACGCCAACACCGCGATCGCCAAGGCGGCGAACGACAGCGGCAACTTCTTCCTGGATCCGGCCGCTGCGCTGGTCGGCCCCTGGGCGAAGCTGGTGATGAGCGTGCTGATCCTCACCAGCTCGTTCGCCTGTGGCATGGCGTTCCACAATACGTCGGCGCGCTACATCTACTCGCTGGCCCGTGAAGGCGTGCTGCCGGCCAAGCTCGGCCGGACGCATCCGACCTACAAGAGCCCGCACATCGCCTCGACCACCCAGTCGGTCCTGGCGGCGATCATCGTCGTGCTGTTCATGATCTTCGCCGGTACTGACGACCCGAACAAACAGGCCTATATCGAGATCTACGGCCTGATGGCCCTGGTCGGAACCTTGCTGATCATGTTCGCCCAGGCCGTGGTTTCGGTCGCCATCATCCTGTACTTCCGGCGCAACCATCCCGAGGAGCATCACTGGTTCGAGACCCTGCTCGCACCTGGCGTCGCCTGCGCGGCGCAGCTCTACATCATCTACCTGCTGCTCGATAACTTGAGCTTCCTCGGCAGCGGATTGCAGTTCGCCTTCTACATTCCGTGGATCTGCGCGGCGGTTCTGGTGCTCGGCCTCGGCGGTGCGCTCTGGCTGAAGTCGGCCAAGCCGGAAATCTACGACCAGATCGGCCGCCTGCTCTACGAAGGCGTGCCGGAGAAGTAAGGCATCGCATCGGGCCGGCCCCGCGCCGGTCCGATCGCTCCTCCACCTGATCCGGCGGCCAGATTCGGCCGCCGGATTTTCTCATCGCCAGCGGCTCGACCACAGAGGATCACTATGACCACCTCGCTCAAGGGCAAGTCCGTCATCGTCACCGGCGCCAGCAAGGGCATCGGCAAGGGCATCGCCCGCGTCTTCGCCCGCGACGGCGGCGCGAAGGTGCTGGTGGTGTCGCGGCACCTGAAGGAGGCCGAAGCGACAGCGCGGGAGATCGGCCACGGTGCTTCCGGCTTCGCCGCCGACGTGACGAAGCCCGATGACATGGCGGCGATGGCGAAGGCGGCGGCGGAACGCCATGGCGGCCTCGACGTGCTCTGCGCCAATGCCGGCATATTCCCTCAGGCCATGCTCGAGGAGATGACCGTGGCGCAATGGGACGAGACGCTGGGCACCAACCTCAAGGGCACCTTCCTCTCGGTGCAGGCTTGCATTCCCTATCTGAAGAAGAGCGGCCAGGGCCGGATCGTCCTCACCTCGTCGATCACCGGCCCGATCACGGGCAATCCGGGCTGGTCGCATTACGGCGCCACCAAGTCGGGGCAGCTCGGTTTCATGCGCACGGCCTGCATGGAGCTCGCGAAATACGGCATCACGATCAATGCGGTCATGCCCGGCAATGTCATCACCGAAGGCCTCAGGGATCTGGGCGAGGCCTACATGAAGGCGATGGCCGCCGCAGTGCCGCTGAAGCGCCTTGGCGAGGTCGAGGACATCGGCCATGCCGCCTTGTTCTTCGCGTCGAAGGAAGCCGGATACATCACCGGGCAGACGCTGGTCGTTGACGGCGGACAGGTGGTGCCGGAAAGCCTGGAGGCGGCTGGGGCGTGAGGCTCAGTGCCTGACGAGCGACTGCCGGTACGTCCGCGGCGACACCCCGGTCCAGCGCGTGAAGGCGCGGGTGAAGGCGGAGAGCTCGGAATAGCCCAGCAGCAGCGCCACCTCGGTCAGCGGCAATTGCCGCTGGTCGAGATACATCTTCGCAAGGTTGCGGCGCATCTCCTCGACCGCGTCCTTGTAGCTGAGGCCCTGCTCGCCGAGGCTGCGCTGGACCGCGGCTGACGAGACGCGGATATCGCCCGCGATCTGGTCCAGGGACGGATAGCCGTTCGGCAGCTTGACGCGGATTGCCGTGCGAATGCGGTCGTAGAGGCCCTGCTCGCCGCCCTGGAGGCCGAGCGCCTCGAGGCAGGTCTGCATCGTGGCGAGCAGCTTCAGGTCCCGGGCCGGCATCGGCCGTTCCAGGATGTCGCGGCGGAAGGCGAGCGCGTTGGTGGGCTGGCTGAAATAGACCGGTGCCGCGAAGGCACTCTCATGCTCCTGCCAGAGCTGCGGCCGGGGATGCTCGAAATAGACTTCCTCCGGCGCCCAATGCGGCCCGCAGCATTCGCGGATCACGTTCAGGAACATGCCGAGCGAGAGCTCCGCGTCCTGGCGGCGCTCCAGGATCTCCGGCGCCTCGATCCGGTATTCCAGGCGTATCAACCCGTCCCGCGCGGGGACGAGACGCATCGCCGAGGATTCCTGGTGATAGCGGAAGAGCCCGACCAGGTTCTCCAACGCGGCGCCGAGGGTAGGCGACGAGACCGCGGCATAGCCCCAGAGCCCGAGGTCGCGCGGCTGGAACTGGTTCCCGAACCAGAGGCCGAAATTGTCGTTCTGGGTCCGGCGCGAGGCTTCCTCGAACAGCCGGCAATAGTCGCTCAGGCGGAGCTTCAGGGTCGGCGAGCCCGCCATGTCCGGCGCGATCCCGGAATTGCCGAAGATCCGGTCGATGTCGCCGCCGGCACGCTCGATGAACGGCACGATTCCGCTGGCGGCGCAAGCCAGCACGATCGGCCCATGGTCGCCCCCATGGTCGCCACCGTGCCCACCGGCGTTGTTCCGGGTCGGGTCGCTCATTTCGGCGGCAGTGGGTCCGGGCATCGCGCGCATCCCTCAATCGGGCAGGCGGACAATTGCAAAATGATTGCATGGTGCCGGACCGCTCGCAAGCGGACTCCCCCGAGTCCCGACGGCCGGCGCTGTCAAGATCGGCGGTCCACCGGTCAAGCCTGTGGTCGAGCCCGAGTCTAGGGTCTCAAGAATAAGATCTCAGGCGGACTTGCCGTCCGCCGGGCCGCATGCGACGCCGTGAATGCGCTGCAGCGAATCGGATTCCCGTGAAGGGAGCCAAGAAATGGTACGCGAGGGAGCGATTCGTGAGGGAGCGGGGATGAGCGAGATGCCGAGCCACGAGGCGCTCATGCGCAGCATCGGCCAACTGGCCGAGGCGTCGCTGCCGCACTGGGGTCTCGAGGGCTCGGCGCTCACCATGATCAATCATTCGGAGAACACGACCTATCGCGTGGCACCACCCGGCGGAAAGCGCCCGGTGATCCTGCGCGTGCATCGGCCGGGCTATCACACGGTCAACGGCATCCGCAGCGAGCTTGCCTGGATGCGGGCGCTGCAGGCGGAGGGCGGCGTGCACACGCCCCAGGCGATCCCGGGTCGCGATGGCGCTGACATCCAGACCGTCTCCCATCCGACGCTGTCGACGCCGCGCAACTGCGTGCTCTTCGAGTTCATCGAGGGCGAGGAGCCGCGCCAGGATCACGACCTGATCGAGCCCTTCAAGCGGCTCGGGGAGGTAACGGCGCGCACCCACGAGCATTCCCGCGGCTGGAAGCGGCCCGATTATTTCGAGCGCACGGTCTGGGACTTCGAGCACAGCCTCGGCGCCGATCCGAACTGGGGCCCGTGGCTGGAAGGGCCGGACATGACGCCGGCGCGCCGGCCGCTGCTGCAGCGCCTGGTAGACACGATCGAGAAGCGCCTCAAGCGCTTCGGCCAGTCGCCGGACCGCTATGGCCTCATTCATGCTGACTTCCGTCTTGCCAATCTGTTGATCCACAAGGGCGACATCCGGGTCATCGACTTCGACGATTGCGGCCTCGGCTGGTTTCTCTATGACGCCGGCACCGCCGTCAGCTTCTTCGAGCACAAGCCGGAAGTCCCCGCGCTGATCGATGCCTGGGCCGAGGGCTATCGCCGCGTGCGCCCGCTCTCGAAGGAAGAAGAGGCGGAGCTGCCGACCTTCGTGATCCTCCGGCGGATGATTCTCTTCGCCTGGATGGGCTCGCATTCCGAGACCGATCTCGCCAAGCAGGAGGGCCCCGCCTATGCGGACGGCACCTGCGAGATGGCCGAGAAGTACCTCACCCGTTTCGCATGAGGCCGCCGATGAGCGAACACGAGCAGAGCCCGGAGAAACGCGAGTTCATCGCCAAGTCCAAGGAGTTCTGGAACCCGAACAAGACCCAGTTCTGGCAGGACCAGGGCGTCGATCTGGTGATCGATCGGCGCGAGGGCTACCTGCTCTATGACATGGACGGTCGCCGGCTGATCGATGTGCATTTGAACGGCGGCACCTACAACATCGGCCACCGCCATCCCGAGCTGATCGAGGTCCTGCAGCGCGGCACCCAGCGCTTCGACATGGGTAACCATCACTTCCCGGCACTCGGCCGCACCGCGCTCGCCGAGGAGCTGACCAAGGTCTGCGGCGGCGGCATGCAGTACGTGATGTACACGGCGGGCGGCGCGGAGGCGATCGATCTCGCCATCAAGT
>DATKNM010000023.1:0-2916 GCA_035541335.1 Binatia bacterium | reverse complement strand
TATCTCGAGCTCGCGGTCGATGCCGACCATTCCGGCGCGCCCGACCTCTGGAGCTCGATGCCCGACGTCTTCGCCTCGACCGCCAACCATCTGGTGCATGGCGGCTGGATCCCAGGCACGCCCTGGGGCTTCGAGGTGAAGCTGCCGCAAGGCTTCCCCTATCAGGAGGCGGAGCTCGATAATTTCCTCGGCATCGAGCACTGGCAGCAGCTCGGCGTGAAGCTGCTCGACGGCCGGCCGCTGCCGCTGGAGCCCGGGCCGACCGCGATCCTGGTGCTCGCCGGACAGCACGGCCCCACCTTCCTGGTGACGCAGAACTTCAAGGCGATCCTCGGCTACAATTATTCGACCAGCTATGCACTCTCCGTCGCCTATCTCGGCCAGCGCATCCTCGGCGGGCAGGGCGTCGTCGCGCCCTGGCCGACCACGGAGCCCCAACTCAATCTCGACGAGCGGGAGGAGATCCAGACCCGGCTCGCCGCGCGCGGCTATGACGTCGGCACGCCCGACGGCATCCTCGGGCTGAAGACGCGGAAGGCGATCCGCCGCTTCCAGGCGACCATCGGCTGGCCGCAGGACGGCTTTGCCAACAAGGCGCTGCTCGACGCGCTCCGGCAGGCCCCGGCGGTGTAGAAATCCAATCCGGACGAGTGGTTACAGTCATTGTCATCTGCGTTGCTTTTCCGCGATTGACGGGTATAGTCCCGGCCCGACGCCCGAAACGGCGCGCAGACTGGGAGAAATAGATGTTTATTTCCGAGGCCTTAGCTCAGACCGCCGGCGCGACAACGGCGTCCGATCCGCTGGGCGGGTTCGGTATGATCGTGCCGCTGGTCCTGATGTTCGGCGTCATGTACTTCTTCATGATCCGCCCGCAGCAGAAGCGCCAGAAAGAGCACCAGGCGCTGGTGCGCGCGGCCAAGCGCGGCGACCGCATCGTCACCTCGGGCGGCATCGTCGGCGTCATCAGCAAGGCGAACGACGCCGACAACGACGTCGAGGTCGAGATCGCGCAGGGCGTCAAAGTGAAGGTCATGCGCAGCCATATCTCCGACATCCTGAACCGCACGCCCGAGCCGGCGAAGACCAAGGATGCGGCGAAGGACGCTGTCGTCACCAAGGACAAGGGCGCCAACGACGCCTGAGCGGTCGCGGCGAGGCACAATGCTGCAGTTCTCGAAACTCAAGGTCACCATCATCCTCGGCATCGTTCTGCTGGGTATCGTGTTTTCCGCGCCGAATCTCATTCCGCGCGACAAGCTCGATGCGTTGCCGGGCTGGGTGCCGAAGACGGTGATCAGCCTCGGTCTCGACCTTCAGGGCGGCTCGCATCTGCTCTATGAAGTCGATACCGCGAAGTATCTCGAAGAGCACCTGAACGCGGTCGTGGACGACGTCCGCGACAAGCTCAGCCAGGCGCAGCCGCGCATCGGCTACATCGATCTCGGCGTCAAGAACGGCGCGGTCACGGTGAAGGTGCGCGATGCCGCCGACATCGAGCGGGCGCGTCCGCTGCTGAAGCAGGCCGCCGGCGACATGGATCTCAGCGTCGCCGATGACGGCCAGGCCACGATCACCTATTCCGACGCGGTGCTGCGGCAGAAGAAGGCGCAGCTGATCGAGCAGTCGATCGAGGTCATCCGCAAGCGCATCGACCAGACCGGCACCAAGGAGCCGACCATCGTCCGCGAGGGCGAGGACCGCATCGTGGTCCAGCTGCCCGGCGTCAAGGACCCGGAGCACATCAAGGACATCATCGGCAAGACCGCCAAGATGACCTTTCAGATGGTCGATGAGGCGGCCATGGTGAACGGCCAGCCGGGCGCTGGCGACGTGGTGCTGCCGGTCGCCAATCCGAAGAGCGACGGCGCCACCAAGCTGATCGTGCAGAAGACGCCGCTGCTCTACGGCCAGAACCTCACCGACGCGCAGCAGACCTTCGAGAACGGCGCGCAGCCGGTGGTCGCCTTCAAGTTCGACAATATCGGCGCCCGCAAGTTCGGCGATGCGACCGCGAAGAATGTCGGCCGGCGCTTCGCCATCGTGCTCGACGGCGCGATCATCAGCGCCCCCGTCATCAAGGACGCGATCCTCGGCGGCAGCGGCATCATCAGCGGCAGCTTCACCGTGCAGAGCGCCAGCGATCTCGCCCTGCTGCTTCGCGCCGGCGCGCTGCCGGCCGACTTGACCGTGATCGAGGAGCGCACCGTCGGCGCCGATCTCGGCGCGGACTCGATCGCCGCCGGCGAGCGGGCCTGCGAGATCGCGATCGTACTGATCGTCATCGCGATGTTCGCGCTCTACGGCCTGTTCGGCTTCTTCGCCAACATCGCCCTGGTGCTGAACGCGGTGCTGATCCTCGGCGCCTTGAGCCTGCTCGGCGCGACGCTGACCTTCCCGGGCATTGCCGGCATGGTGCTCACCCTCGGCATGGCGGTCGATGCCAACGTGCTGATCCTGGAGCGCGTGCGCGAGGAAATGCGGAACGGCCGCTCGCCGGTGACGGCGATGGAAGCGGGCTACCGCGAGGCCCAGGCCACCATCATCGACGCCAACGCGACCCACTGCCTCGCGACCCTGTTCCTGTTCTACTTCGGCTCCGGCCCGATCAAGGGTTTCGCCGTCACCCTCCTGATCGGCGTCGCCACCTCCTTCTTCACCTCGGTCTTCGTCACGCGCCTCATGACCTCGGTCTGGCTGCGCCGCGCACGGCCGAAGCTGCTGCCGCTCTGAGGCCCCGACGATGTTCAAGCCCCCGCATCTCGTCCCGGCCAATACGCGCATCGATTTCATGCGCTTCCACAAGCCGGCCTTCCTGCTCTCGGTCATCATGGTGGTCGGCAGCCTGGTGCTGCTGTTCACCAAGGGATTGAACTACGGCATCGACTTCGCCGGCGGCATCACCATGGAGGTGCA
>DATKNM010000022.1:0-3123 GCA_035541335.1 Binatia bacterium | reverse complement strand
GTCTCGCGTCATTTTTCCGCCGGCAAGCAGCGAATGGGCGGCGCAGCAGAGAGGAAGCTTCCAAATGAGCGACATCGCGGAACGGGTCAAGAAGATCGTGATCGAGCATCTCGGCGTCGAAGAGTCGAAGGTCACCGAAGGCGCCAGCTTCATCGACGATCTGGGTGCTGACAGCCTTGACACCGTGGAACTGGTCATGGCCTTCGAGGAAGAGTTCGGCTGCGAGATCCCCGACGACGCCGCTGAGAAGATTCTCACGGTAAAGGACGCCATCGACTTCATCAAGTCGAAGTCGAGCTGATTGGCCCGCTCGATTCCTGAGACATCGTCGAGTTGAAGGCAGGTCATCATGCGTCGAGTGGTGGTCACTGGCATCGGCATCGTTTCGCCTTTGGGCGTCGGTGTCGAGCATGTCTGGCGCAAGCTGCTGAACGGTGAATCCGGCATCAGCTCGATCCAGTCCTTCGACGTCTCGGACCTGCCGGCCAAGATCGCCGGCCAGGTCCCGCGCGGCGACATCAAGTCGGGCAACTTCAACCCCGACGACTACGTCACGCCCAAAGACCAGAAGAAGATGGACGACTTCATCGTCATGGCGATGGCGGCCGCCCACGAGGCGGTCGGCGATGCCGGCTGGGCGCCGACCGACGATGAGGAGCGCAACCGCACCGGAGTCATGATCGGCTCCGGCATCGGCGGCCTCAACGTGATCTACGAGACCTCGCTGGTGTTGAACGAGAAGGGCCCGCGTCGGGTCAGCCCGTTCTTCATCCCCTCGGCGCTGATCAACCTCGCCTCCGGCCACGTCTCGATCAAGTACGGCTTCCGCGGCCCCAACCACTCGGTGGTGACGGCCTGCGCCACCGGCAGCCATGCGATCGGCGATGCCGCGCGCATGATCATGCTGGAGGACGCCGACGTCATGGTGGCCGGCGGCGCTGAATCGACCATCAACCGCCTCGGCATCGCCGGCTTCGCCGCCTCGCGCGCGCTCTCGACCGCCTTCAACGACAATCCGCCCGCGGCCTCGCGCCCCTGGGACAAGGCCCGCGACGGCTTCGTCATGGGCGAAGGCGCCGGCATCCTGGTGCTGGAAGAGCTGGAGCATGCGAAGAAGCGCGGCGCCAAGATCTACGCCGAGGTGGTCGGCTACGGCATGTCGGGCGACGCGCATCACATCACCGCGCCGGCCGAGGACGGCAACGGCGGCTTCCGCGCCATGCAGATGGCGCTGAAGCGCGCCCGGCTGAATGCGGAGGACATCGACTACATCAACGCGCACGGCACCTCGACCCCGCTCGGCGACGAGATCGAGCTGGGCGCGGTGAAGCGCCTGTTCGGCCAGCACGCCTATGAGCTCACCATGTCTTCGACCAAGTCGGCGATCGGGCACCTGCTCGGCGCCGCCGGTGCGGTCGAGGCGATCTTCTCGATCCTGGCGCTGCGCGACCAGGTGGCGCCGCCGACCTTGAACCTCGACAACCCGTCCGCGGGCTGCGACATCGACCTCGCCCCCAAGCAGGCAAAGCCGCGCAAGATCCGCAACGTGCTCTCGAACTCCTTCGGATTCGGCGGCACCAATGCCAGCCTGGTCTTCTCCACGCCGCACTGAACCCGCGCTCCAGGGGCCGGGTTCTTGAGCGACAAAATTCATCACCGTTTCCTGCGGCTGATCGAGCGCATCGCGCTGCTGCTGGTCGTGCTGTTGTTCCTGGCCGGCGGCAGCACCGCCTGGTTCTGGCACGCCTTCACCGCGGCCGGTCCGCTCGCCGACGAGAAGGTCGTCGTCATCCCGAAGGGCGTCGGCCTCTCCGGCATCGCCAAGGTGCTCAGCGATGCCGGGGTGATCGAGAACCCGCTGGTGTTCAAGATCGGCGTGCGGCTGACGGACGGTGGGCAGCCGCTTCACGCCGGCGAGTTCAAGTTCCCCACCTCGGTCAGCCCGCGCGGCGCCGCAAGAGTGCTGATCGAGGATCATCCGGTCCTGCACCGCGTCACCGTCGCCGAGGGCCTCACCGTCAGCGAGGCTTATGACGTGCTCGTGGCGGCGCCGGACCTGCAGGGGCCGATGCCGCCCTTGCCGCCCGAAGGCACGCTGATGCCGGAGACCTATTTCTTCGTGCTCGGCGATACGCGGGCGCAGATCGTGGATCGCATGCGCTCCGACATGCAGTCGGCCCTCGCCGATCTCTGGGTGAAGCGCGACAAGGACCTGCCGCTCGCCTCGCCGGACGAGGCGGTCACCATGGCCTCGCTGGTCGAGAAGGAGACCGCCAAGGACGACGAGCGGCCGCGGGTCGCCGCGGTCTTCTACAACCGCATGAAGAAGGGCATGGCGTTGCAATCCGACCCGACGGTCATCTTCGCCTTGACCGACGGCAAGGGGAAGCTCGACCGCACCCTGACCGGCGCCGATCTGAAGACCGACAGCCCCTACAACACCTACATCATCACCGGCCTGCCGCCGGGGCCGATCGCCAATCCCGGTCTCGCCGCCCTGAAGGCCGTGCTGCATCCGGCGAAGACCAAGGAGCTCTACTTCGTCGCCGACGGCACCGGCGGCCACGCCTTCGCCGAGACCCTGGAGCAGCATAACCAGAATGTCGCGAAGTGGCGTAAGCTGCAGAAGGACGCGGCGGACAAGGCCGCGCCGCAAAGCACCGACGGCAACTGAACGGGGGATTCGAGATGCGCGCATCCACAGCCGTGATGGCACTCCTGCTGGCCGGCGCCGCGATTCCGGCAGCGCATGCGCAGGACGCCGGCAAGCCCTTGACCGGCGACTTCAATGTCGGCCCCGCGCTCGACGCGGCGGAGGGCTCCCCCGCCGACCATATCTACCTGACCCTGACCGGCGACGCGGCCAAGGCGATGTGGGACACGATGAAGGTGAAGACCGAGCCCGACGAATGCGTCGGCCGGATGTCGAAATCGCTGAAGGGTCTGACCTGCTACGGCGCCGGCACCGAAATGTCCGGCCCGCTCGGCCCCAATGACTCGCCCTACGAATGCTATATCGGCATCAACCTGAAATCCGCCACGATCGACCCGCCCAGCGACTGCTAGCAGTATCGCCGGGAGTGCGCTCTGCGTAGTCCCCTCACCCCTTCTCCCCTTGTGGGA
>DATKNM010000021.1:0-6985 GCA_035541335.1 Binatia bacterium | reverse complement strand
GGCATCGACGCGGACGGTCTTGCCGGACTGCTCGCTCGCCGTGAAGCTCACCTCTTCCAGCAAGCGCTCCATCACGGTCTGAAGCCTCCGCGCGCCGATATTCTCGACGCTGGCGTTGATCTCCGTCGCGAGGTCGGCGATGGCTTCGATCGCATCCGGGGCGAATTCCAAGGTCACTTCCTCGGTCCGCATCAGGGCGACGTACTGCTTGATGAGGCTCGCCTCCGGCTCGACCAGGATCCGCTTCATGTCCTCGCGGCTCAAGGCGTTGAGCTCGACCCGGATCGGCAGGCGGCCCTGCAGCTCCGGCAGGAGGTCCGAGGGCTTGGCGAGATGGAACGCGCCCGAGGCGATGAAGAGGACGTGGTCGGTCTTGACCGGCCCATGCTTGGTGGAGACCTGGGTACCCTCGATCAGCGGCAGCAGGTCGCGCTGCACGCCTTCGCGGCTGACGTCGCCGCCGATCCTGGCGCCGTCCGAGCGGGCGCAGATCTTGTCGATCTCGTCGAGGAAGACGATGCCGTGCTGCTCGACGGCGCGGATCGCCTCCGCCGTCATCTTCTCCTGGTCCAAGAGCTTGTCGCTCTCTTCGGCGACCAGCACCTCGTACGAATCCGCGACCGTCATGCGGCGCGGCTTCTGCCGGCCGCCGAGTGCGTTCCCGAGCACCTCGTTCAGGTTGATCATGCCCATGCTGGCGCCGGGCATGCCGGGGATCTCGAAGGTCGGGAGATTGCCGCCGCCGCTCTCCTTGACGGTGATCTCGATCTCCTTGCCGTCGAGCTCGCCGGACCGCAGCATGCGGCGGAACTTCGCCCGGGTCTCCGGGCTGGCATCGGTGCCGACCAGGGCGTCCAGCACGCGCTCCTCGGCGAGGCCTTCCGCTTTCGCGGTCACCTGGCGGCGCATCTTCTCCTTGGTCATGGCGATCGAGATCTCGACCAGATCGCGCACGATCTGCTCGACGTCGCGGCCGACATAGCCGACCTCGGTGAACTTGGTGGCCTCGACCTTCAGGAACGGCGCCTGGGCGAGCTTGGCGAGGCGGCGCGCGATCTCGGTCTTGCCGACGCCGGTCGGGCCGATCATCAGGATGTTCTTCGGCATCACCTCGTCGCGGATCTCCGGCGCCAGCTGCTGGCGGCGCCAGCGGTTGCGGAGCGCGATCGCGACCGCGCGCTTCGCCTCGCCCTGTCCGACGATGAAGCGGTCGAGCTCGGAGACGATCTCGCGCGGGGTGAGGGCGCCGGCCGTGGGCTGTTCGCCCTGGGTGTTCGCGGGAGATTCGAGTTTCGGCGCGGGTTCGGCCATGGCGCTACAGCTTTTCCAGAATGACGTTGTGGTTGGTGTAGATGCAAATGTCGGCGGCGATCTTCATTGCCTTCCTGGCGATTTCCTCGGCGTCGAGATGGTCCTGGTCGATCAGCGCCCGCGCCGCCGCGAGCGCATAGGACCCGCCGGAGCCGATGCCGATGAGGCCGTCCTCCGGCTCCAGCACGTCGCCGGTCCCGGTCAGCACCAGGCTCACGGACTTGTCGGCGACCGCCATCATGGCTTCCAAACGCCGGAGGTAGCGATCGGTGCGCCAGTCCTTGGCCAATTCGACGCAGGCCCGGGCGAGCTGGCCGGGATGCTGCTCCAGCTTCGCCTCCAGGCGCTCGAACAGGGTCAGGGCGTCGGCGGTCGCGCCGGCGAAGCCGGCGATCACCTGGCCCTGGCCCCCGGTCTCTCCGGTACCCTTGCCGAGGCGGCGGAGCTTCCGGGCGTTGGACTTCATCACCGTATGGCCCACGGTGACCTGGCCGTCGCCGGCCAGGACCACTTCCGGGCCTTTGCGGACGAGGAGGATGGTGGTGCCGTGCCACATGGGAAATCCTGGGGCTGCAAGGCCGTGGGCGGCGTGCTCGGAGGGGTCGTTTGGCATGGGGCTGAAATAGGTTAACAAGCCGGTGGGTTCAAGCCGAGGAAACGCGACTGCATCAGTTGGCGCCCCGTTCTGGCTCTTTGGGAACAGGGCTGCTAAGAAACCCGCCGAAAGCGGTTTTGGCAAGGATCGTGGTTCCATGCAGGCATTCCGCCGCAAGGCGAGCGTTGAGCGGAAGACCAAGGAGACCGAGATTGCGGTCTCGGTCGATCTCGACGGTTCGGGAAAGTCCGAGATTTCGACCGGGATCGGCTTCCTGGATCACATGCTGGAACAGTTGTCCCGGCACAGCCTGATCGACCTCACGGTGAAGGCGAAGGGCGACCTCCACATCGACTTCCACCACACCACCGAAGATACCGGCATCGCCATCGGCGAGGCGGTTTCGAAGGCCCTGGGCGAGCGCAAGGGCATCAACCGCTACGGCGACGCCATGATCCCCATGGACGAGACCCTGACCCGGGTGGCGCTCGACGCCTCGAACCGGCCTTATCTCATCTGGAAGGTCGGCTTTACCAAGCCGAAGCTCGGCGAGATGGACACCGAGCTCTTCAAGGAATGGTTCCAGGCCTTCGCCCAGAATGCCGGGCTGACACTGCACGTCGAAAATCTCTACGGCGAGAACAACCACCATATTGTCGAGAGTTGCTACAAGGGTCTCGCCCGGGCGTTGCGCCAGGCGGTGGAGATCGATCCCCGGAAATCCGACGCCGTGCCTTCGACCAAGGGCGTGCTCGGCGGCACCCTGAAAGCCTGACATGGCGGTGGTCGTCGTCGATTACGGCGCGGGCAACCTCAAGTCCTGCGCCAAGGCCCTCATGGCCGCCGCGAAGGATTCCGGCGCGGAGATCGCCGTCACCGCGGCGCCGGAGGCCGTGCTGCGGGCGGATCGCATCGTCCTCCCGGGAGTCGGCGCCTTCGCCGATTGCAAGCACGGGCTGGAGGCGCATCCCGGTCTCGTCGATGCGCTCAACGAGGCGGTGATCGCGAAGGCGCGGCCGTTCCTCGGCATTTGCGTCGGCATGCAGCTGATGGCGAGCGTCGGCATCGAATACGGCGAGCATCGCGGCCTCGACTGGATCCAGGGCAAGGTGGTGCGCCTGACGCCGAAGGATCCCGCCCTCAAGATCCCGCAGATCGGCTGGAACAACCTCGAAGTGCCGGAGCCCGCGCACCCGGTGTTGGGCGGGCTGCCGCGCGGTGCCGATGCCTATTTCGTGCACTCCTATCATTTCGTCGCCGAGCGCGACGCCGAGGTGCTGGCGCGGGTCGATTACGGCGGGCCGGTGGTGGCGGCGATCGGCCGCGACAACCTGATCGGCGTGCAGTTCCATCCCGAGAAGAGCCAGGCGGTCGGCCTCAAGCTGCTCGGCGATTTCCTGAAGTGGCGTCCCTAAGATGATTCTGTTCCCGGCGATCGATCTCAAGAACGGCCAGTGCGTGCGTCTCCGGCAGGGCGACATGGGTCAGGTGACGCTGTTCAACGCCGATCCGGCGGACCAGGCCGGCAAGTTCGCCGCCGCCGGCGCGGAATGGCTGCATCTTGTCGATCTCGACGGCGCCTTCGCCGGGAAGCCGGTCAATGCCGCCGCGGTGACGGCGATCATGAAGGCGGTGAAGATCCCCTGCCAGCTCGGCGGCGGCATCCGCGACATCGCCCGGATCGAGGACTGGCTGTTGAAGGGAATCTCCCGGGTGATCCTCGGCACCGCGGCGCTGAAGAAGCCGGAGCTGGTGAAGGGTGCCGCGCGGATGTTCCCGAAGAGGATCGCGGTCGGCGTCGACGCCAAGCACGGAAGAGTCGCGGTCGAGGGCTGGGCCGAGACCAGCGATGTGACCGCGCTCGACCTCGCCCGCCGCTTCGAGGATGCCGGCGTCGCCGCCATCATCTACACCGACATCGACCGTGACGGGCTGCTGCAGGGCGTCAATGCCGAGGCGACCGCGGAGCTTGCGGCGAAACTCACGATCCCGGTGATCGCGTCGGGCGGCGTCGCCGGGCCGGAGGATCTCGACCGGCTGAAGGCGGCGCTGCCGCGTTCGCAGGCCAGCGGCGGCGGAATTGCCGGCGTCATCGCCGGCCGCGCCCTCTATGACGGGCGGCTCGATCTCAAATCCGCGATCGCGCAGTTGAAGGCAGCCTGAGGTCGGATGCGATGCTGAAGATGCGCATCATCCCCTGCCTCGACGTCAAGGACGGGCGCGTGGTGAAGGGCGTCAACTTCGTCAACCTGGTGGATGCCGGCGATCCGGTGGAGCAGGCGCGGGTCTACGACGCGGCCGGCGCCGACGAGCTCTGCTTCCTCGACATCACCGCCTCCTCGGACGAGCGCGACACGCTCTACGACGTGGTGCAGCGCACGGCGGAGGCCTGCTTCATGCCGCTGACCGTGGGCGGCGGCGTCAGGAAGATCGAGGACATCCGCAAGCTGCTGCTCTCCGGCGCCGACAAGGTTTCGATCAACACCGCGGCGGTCAAGGATCCGGAGTTCGTCCGGCAGGCGGCGCAGAAGTTCGGCGACCAGTGCATCGTGGTCTCGATCGACGCCAAGGAGACCGCACCCGGCCGGTTCGAGATCTTCACCCATGGCGGCCGCACCCCGACCGGGATCGATGCGGTCGGCTTTGCCAAACGCATGGCGGAGAACGGGGCGGGGGAGCTGCTGGTGACCTCGATGGATCGCGACGGCACCGGGGCGGGCTACAACATCGCCCTCACGCGCGCCATCGCGGACGCGGTCACCGTGCCGGTGATCGCCTCCGGCGGCGTCGGGACTCTCGACCATCTGGTCGAGGGCATCCGGGATGGGCATGCGACCGCCGTCCTGGCCGCATCCATTTTCCACTTTGGCACCTATACCATCGCCGCGGCGAAGGCGCATATGATGAAGGCCGGCCTGCCGATGCGGCTGCCGTAGCCTCGCCTGGGATAGAGACCGCCGATGTCCGACCGCGAAATGCCCCATGTGCTCGAGCACCTTTTTGAGGTGATTCTCTCCCGAAGGGGGGCCGATCCCGCGCAGTCGAACACCGCGCGCCTGCTCGCCAAGGGGAAGAAGAAGATCGCCCAGAAGCTCGGCGAGGAGGCGGTCGAGACCCTGATCGAAGGCGTGAAGGGCGACCGGGAAGGTGTCATCGCCGAATCCGCCGACCTGCTCTATCACCTGCTGGTGCTCTGGGCGGCGGTCGAGGTGAAGCCGGAAGAGGTCTGGGACGCCTTGCGCGCCCGCGAGGGCATCTCCGGCATCGCCGAGAAGGCGTCGCGCCCGAAAGACTAAGCCTGGCCGCTCAGATGCCCCAGCGGCGGACGAACCAGAGCTTCACCAGATGGGTGAGGACCGCATAGCCCGCCAGCATGGCGGCGAGCAGCGGCCAATAGCCCCAGGGCAACGCGGTGAAGCCGAGCGCATCGCCGATCCAGGTCTCCGGCAGCAGGATGCCGACCGCGCAGATGACGATCGTGGTCGCGATCAGCGCGGCGCTCGCCCGGCTTTCGATGAACGGGATCCGCGGCGTGCGGATGATGTGGATGATCAGCGTCTGGGTCAGCAGCGATTCCACGAACCAGCCGGTCTGGAACAGCGCCGGGTTGCTCCACGCATGGAACACGAAGAGCATGATGGCGAAGGTCGCGTAGTCGAAGATCGAGCTGATCGGGCCGACGAACATCATGAACTTGAAGATGTTGCCGATCTCCCAGCGGCGCGGCCGCGCGATGTAGTCGGCGTCGACATTGTCGGTCGGGATCGCGGTCTGCGAGAGGTCGTAGAGCAGGTTGTTGGCCAGCACCTGGATCGGCGCCATGGGCAGGAACGGCAGGAACAGGCTGGCGCCGAGCACGCTGAACATGTTCCCGAAATTCGAGCTGGCGCCCATCCTGATATACTTGGTGATGTTGCCGAAGGTCCTGCGGCCCTCGATGACACCGTCCCGCAGCACCAGCAGGTTCTTCTCGAGCAGAATGATGTCGGCGGATTCCTTGGCGATATCGACCGCGGTGTCGACCGAGATGCCGACATCGGCGGCCTTGAGCGCCGGGCTGTCGTTGATGCCGTCGCCCATGAAGCCGACGACGTGGCCGCGGCTGTGCAGCGCGCGGACGATGCGCTCCTTCTGCGCCGGCGTCAGCTTGGCGAAGACCGTGGTCCGGCCCGCGGCATCGGCCAGCGCCGCTTCGTCCATCGCCTCGATCTGCCGGCCGAGCAGGATTTCGCCCGCTTCGATGGCGACCTCGCGGCAGATCTTGCGGGTAATGACCTCGTTGTCGCCGGTCAGGATCTTGACCGCGACGCCCTTCGCGCCGAGGGCGGCGATCGCCTCGCGGGCGCTCTCCTTCGGCGGATCCAGGAAGGCGATGTAGCCGAGCAGCGTGAGGCCGCTCTCGTCGGCCACCGAATAGGCGGGTTTCGGCGGGTCGATCTCCTTGTAGGCGACGGCGACGACGCGGAATCCGTCCTCGTTCAGCGCCACCATCTCCTCCTTGGCGGCGGCGAAGTGGCTCTCGTCCAGGGGCCCCTTCGTCCCCTCGATCTCATATTCGGTCGAGACCGCGAACACCTCCTCGACGGCGCCCTTGCAGATCAGGAGGTGCTTGCCGTCGGCCTTCGCGACCACCACGGAGAGGCGGCGGCGCGAAAAGTCGAACGGGACCTCGTCGACCTTGGCATAGTCGGTATCGACGCCGAGCAGCCTGTGGATGTCCACGTGCTCCAGCACCGCGACGTCGAGCAGGTTCTTCAGGCCGGACTGGAAGTGGCTGTTGAGATAGGCGTATTGCAGCACGCGATCGGAATCGTTGCCGCGGATATCCAGGTGGCGCTTCAGGATGATGCGGTCCTGGGTGAGCGTGCCGGTCTTGTCGGTGCAGAGCACGTCCATGGCGCCGAGATTCTGGATCGCGGTCAGGCGCTTCACGATCACCTTGGCGCGGCACATGGCGCTGGCGCCCTTCGCCAGATTGACGGTCACGATCATCGGCAGCATCTCGGGCGTGAGGCCCACCGCGACCGCGCAGGCGAACAGGAAGGCCTCCAGCCAGTCGTGCTTGGTGAGGCCGTTGAT
>DATKNM010000020.1:0-4859 GCA_035541335.1 Binatia bacterium | reverse complement strand
ATGCGCGAACCTCGACGCCGCGCTCCACGCCGACGTCGCCGCCATGGTGCTGCGGATCTCCGGCTCGCTGGCCCTGGCGAAGCGCATGGAGGACGGCGGCGAGGGGCTGGCGCAATGGATCGCCGAGATGGTCCAGGATTCGGCCGCGGAACACGGCATCGGATACGTGAAGTTGGTCGGCCAGCAGATCATCGCCGCGACGGGATTCGAGCCCCAGGACGCGGATGGCGCGACCGAGGACGCGATGACCCGGGTCGCCGCTCTTGCGGTCGATCTCCGAGACCAGTTCCTCAATCGACTGGACTTCGCCAGCCTCGACGCCGAATTCCGGATCGGACTCGGCTTCGGTCCGTGCTTCGGCTGCCTGGTCGGGCACGGGCAGGACCACTTCAACCTCTGGGGCGAGGCGATCGAGATGGCCGACCTCATGGCGCGGACCGCGGCCGCCGGCGCCGTGCAGGCCACCGAGGGCGCCTATGAGATGTTGCGCAAGGACTTCCTGTTCCGGCCGCGCGGCAGCTTCTACCGGCCGGGTCGCGGCGAGTCCCGCACCTTCGTCCTCGCGGGGCAACTGTGACCGACCCTGTGGTCGCCGCACCTCCCGTGCCGGCGCTCCGTCCGCTGGCCTGGATCGGACGATGGAGCCGGCTTCGTCTCCAGTTCCTGCTGCGGTTGATGGCGCTGGCCGCCGGCGTCGTGGTCGAATCGCTGACCATCCGCGCCTGGCGCCGGCCGGCGCGCATGGAATTCCGCCGGGTGCTTCGGCAGACGATCGTCGGCAGCCTGCCGGCGGTCGTCGTCGTCGCCGCCCTGCTCGGACTCGGCATGGTCTTTCAGGCGCTCTACTGGCTGCGCGTCGCCGGTCAGGAAGGCTCGATCGGCACGATCCTCGTGACCGTGCTGCTCCGCGAGGTCCTGCCGCTGCTGGTCGGCGTCATCCTGCTCGGCCGCAGCGGCTCGATCATCCTGATCGAGCTCGGCCACATGCAGCAAAGCAGGCAGTTCCATGCCCTGCTGCGCCACGGCATCGACCCCTTCAATTTCCTGATCATGCCGCGCGGCGTCGCCTTCGCGCTCGCCTCCTATACACTCGGCATCGTCTTCGTGCTGGTGACGCTGCTGGTCGGATACTGTGCCGCGGCCCTGCTTGGGGTGGTGCAGACCTCCGTCTGGTCCTTCCTGGACGATGTGCTGCGCGCGACCGGTCCCCGCGACTTCGCGGTCTTCCCGGTGAAGATGCTGGCGATCGGCCTGATGACCGCCACCGCGACGACGCTCACCGCGCTCAGTGCCGGGCCGGACGAGGATATCGGCCAGCTCGCGGCGCGGGGTTTTGTCCGCGGCATGCTGGCGGTGATGGTGACCAGCGGCTTCCTGAGCCTGGCGACCTAGGCGATGAACGAACCGGTGCTCGCCTTGTCCGACGTGGCCTCATCGGAGTTGTTCGGCCGCTTCGCCCCCAGGATCGCGGAATTCCTGGTGCAGCCCGGCGAGCTGGTGCTGGTCGATGCCCGCGACGCGACGCTGGCCGCCGGCTTCGCCGACCTCTGCTGCGGCCTGCAGCCGCCGGAGCAAGGGATGGTGCAGTTCCTCGGGCACGACTGGTCGAGCCAGCCGGCCGAGATGGCGGACGCGCTGCGCGGGTTGATCGGTCGCGTGCTGGCCGATCCCGGATGGCTGCCGTTCCTTGACGCGACGACGAACATCCTGCTGCCGCAGCTTCATCACACGCGCCTCGCCACCGACGAATTGCTGGCGCGGGCGGCGGTGCTCGCCGACGAGTTCGGGTTGCCGGGCCTGCCGGGCGGGCCGATCGCGCGCCTGGCGCCGGAGGATCTTGCCCGTGCGGGCTTCGTGCGCGCCTTCCTCGGCCGGCCGCGCCTGGTCGTCCTGGAAAGCCCGGTGCAGGGCCTGTTCGGCGACATGGTGCCGCCTCTGCTGCGGCGGATCTCCGAGGTCCATGACCGCGGCGGCGCCGCGATCTGGCTGACGCGCAGCCGGCTGGTCTGGGACGACCGGACATTCCCCGCCTCCCAACGCGTGCGGCTCGGCCATCAGGGCCTGACCATCGTGGAGCCGCGGCGATGATGCGGGTGCGGCACACCGACGAATGGGTCGGCGCGCTGGTGATCGCCGCGCTGGCCGTGCTGGCGGTGGCCATTCTCCAGGCCGGCGTCCTCCGCGACTGGTTCAAGTCCTCGGCGGAGCTGCGCCTGATCCTGCCCGCGAGCGGCCTTGCCGGGCTCGATGTCGGCAGCGATGTCGAGATCCTCGGCACCAAGGCCGGCACCGTCCGGCGCATCGTGCTCGACCCGGAGCGCCAGCTCTACGCCATCCTGGAGATCGACCAGCAGGCGGAGCCCTTCATCCGGCGCGACAGCACCGCCGTCATCCGGCGCCGCTTCGGCCTCGCCGGCGCCGCCTTCGTCGATATCTCGCGCGGCTCCGGCGCGGCGATGGACTGGACCTATGCCGTGATCGAAGCGACCACCGAGCGCGGCCCGGCCGACAGCGTCAACGCGCTCATCGACGAGGTGCGCCAGAAGGTGTTCCCGATCCTCGACAATGCCGGGAAGATCACCCAGGGACTGGCCGAGATCGTGGACCGCACCAACCGCGGCGAGGGCACGGTCGGCCGCCTGGTCACCGACCAGGCGCTGATCCAGCAGACCGAGGCCGCGGTCGGATCGGCGCAGCAGGCGATGGCGTCTCTCGACACGTTGTTCGGCCAGCTGCAGAAGTCGGCGCAGAACCTCCAGGACATGACGCGCAAGGCCGGTGGTCCCGAGGGCGTGCCCGCCGTGCTGAAGCAGGCGCAGTCCACGCTGGCCAGCCTCCAGGGTTTGCTCGCGGAGCTCGGCAAGACCTCGAACCGGATGCCGACCATTGCGAAGAACGTCCAGGACAGCACGGCGAACCTGCCGGCGCTGCTCACCCAGTTGCAGGTGACGATCGCGCAGCTCGACAAGCTGGTGGCGCAGCTGCGCGGTTCCTGGCTCCTCGGCGGCGGCGCGCCGGCGCAGCAGCCGTCGCAGTTCTCTCCCTCCCAGGTCGTGCCGTGAGTGCGCGGCATTGCGGGCTGCTGCTGGTGCTCGCCGCCTGCGGCTGCGCGCATCATGCACCGCCCGGGCCGCCCGAGGACCAGACCCTCACGCGCAACGCCGAAGCAGGGCAGAATGCGCTCAGCCTCGACCGGCCGGAGGAAGCGGCGGCGCAGTTCCAGGCTGCGCTGAAGCAGGCCGAGGCCAGGGACGATCTCAACGCCATCGTCGAGATCAGCTTCAACCTCGCGGTCTCGCAGTTGCGGGCCAACCGGCCGCGCGACGCGCTCGCCACCGCGGAGCGCGCCGAGCAGGAGCTGGCGCGTCGCGTCGCGTCGCCGTCCCTGCCGTTGCAGCTTGTCGAGGCGACGGCACTCTATCGCACCGGCGATGCCGCTCACGCCGACGCCTTGGCCGCCGGGATCGAAGCCGGAGCCGATGCCGATTCCGCGGCCGGCGCCAGCTTCCTCCGCGGCCTGATCGCCGACGACGGTGGCAATGAAGCCGGGTTGCAGGATGCACTCGCCAGGCTCGGCGCCGGGGCCGGTCCGGTGCGCGAGGCCGATCGCCTCGAGCTGCAGGCGCGGCTTGCCCTGCGCCGGAACGACAACGACGGCGCACGCGCCGCGGCGTTGCAGGCCGCCGGCCTCCGCCAGACCGGCCTCGACTATCGCGGCATGGCGCGGGCACTTGCGGTCGCGGCGGCGGCGGCCGAACACGCAGGAGACGCCGAGGGCTCCGCGGATCTCTATCTCCGGGCCGGCCGCAGCGCCGCCGCGCAATCGGATGCGACGACGGCACGACCCTGGCTGGAGCAGGCGCGGAAATTGACCAAGGACCCCGCGACCGATGCCGCCGCCGCTCTCGCGCTGGCGAATCTCGAAGGCGAATGACGGCCGCGCGCTCTGCGGCTTCAGACCGTCATTTCCCCTTGGGGTGTGATCTTCTAAGAACGCCTTAACGGAACCGGCGTAGAGTGGCGGAGGGAGTGTCCGTCGAACCACCGTCCGGGGCGATTTCATATCGTCCGCCATCGTCTAAGATAGAGCAGTAAACAAGCGGCACTCAGCCGCCGCCGTCTTGCATTGTCCGTCACCGCTTCCCACAATCCCAGGCTATAATGTGGTTTGAAACGTGGATTGAGGGGTAAGACGATGGCGCGGCAAATCGGGAAGCTCACGGCGCTGGGGGTTTCGCGGGCCAAGGCGCCCGGCATGTATGCCGACGGCGGCGGGCTCTACCTGCGGATTGCAGAGGACGGCGGCCGGAACTGGCAATTTCGTTACACCCTCAACGGCCGGCAGCGGTACATGGGCCTGGGGGCGCAGTCGGATGTGACCCTTGCCGACGCCCGCCTGAAGGCTCAGGACGCGCGGAGCCTCAAGGCGCGGGGAATTGACCCCCTCGACGCCAGAGACTCCCAGCGGGCCACCGAACGCGCGGAGCGGGCCAAGCAGCTCAGTTTCGAGGAAGCGGCGGACGCCTATATCCGCTCGCACAAGGCTGGCTGGCGGAACGCCAAGCATTCGGCGCAATGGACTGCGACGCTTAAGAAATACGCCTATCCCCATATCGGAAACCTGCCGGTCCAGGAAATTGACGCGGCGCTAGTCCTGAAGGTGCTTGAACCGATCTGGGAAAAGAAAACCGAGACCGCAAGCCGGGTCAGGCAACGGATCGAATCCATTTTGGATTGGGCGACCGCACGCGGCCACCGGCAGGGGGAAAACCCCGCCCGCTGGCGCGGCCACCTGTCCAACCTCCTGCCCAAGCCCGCCAGGCTGCGGCGGGTTGAGCACCACCCAGCGCTGGCGTTTG
>DATKNM010000019.1:0-8185 GCA_035541335.1 Binatia bacterium | reverse complement strand
CCATACCGCCTTGCTGCTGCTGCCGAATTTCTCGCTGATGGGCGTCATCGCCGCGATCGACGTGATGCGGCATGCGAACCGGCTCTCCCGCAAGGAGCTCTATCACTGGTACACCTATTCCGCCGACGGCGGCGCGGTCCGCGCCAGCAACGGCCTGGTGCTCAACGCCGAGAAGATACCCGAGCACGGCCCGGCGCTCGATTCCATCTTCGTCTGCGGCGGTTTCAATCCCGAGCGCTTCAAGGACCCCGCGGTCTTCCGCTGGCTTCGCAATGCCGCGCGCCGCGGCGTGCGATTGGGCGCCATCACCACCGGCGCCTATGTGCTGGCGCGCGCCGGCCTCATGGACGGCTATGCCTGCACCATCCATTGGGAGAACGCGGCAAGCTTCGCGGCCGACTTCCCCGACATCGAGCTCCGCAACAACCTCTATGTGATCGACCGCGACCGCTACAGCTGCTCCGGCGCCACGGCCACCCTCGACATGTTCCTCCACATCGTCTCCGAGGAGCACGGCTCCGGCCTCGCCATCGGCATCGCCGAGGAGCTGCAGGTCGACCGCATCCGCTCCTCGGTCGATGAGCAGGCGCGGGCCTATCGCGTCGCCGTGCTGCACCGCTCGCAGAAGCTCGCCGCCGCCATCGCCGCCATGGAGGGCAATCTCGACACGCCCTTGGCGGTCAACGAGCTTGCCGACCGCGCCGGCTTGACGCGGCGCCAGCTCCATCGTCTCTTCCGGCACCACACCCACATGTCCCCGCGGGAATACTACCGCGACCTTCGCTTGAGGCACGCCCGGCTCATGCTGATGAACACCCTGACGCCGATCCTGGAGATCGCCGTCGCCACCGGCTTCACCACCCACTCGCATTTCACCAAGTGCTATCGTCAGCGCTTCGGCGTCTCGCCGCGGGATGACCGGCTGAACACCTGATCGCATGAAACTCATCATTCACTACGACCGGCCGGAGCTGTTCCTCGACATCCTCCGGCACCGGCACCCGGCCGCCGACATTTCGGTCTGCACCGACTATGCCTCGCTGCCGGCCATGCTGGCGGCGCAACGGCCGGACGTGCTCTTTACCATCCGCTTCGCCGGCACGCCGGAGTTTCCCCGGGCGGCGATCCTGGAGGCGCCGGGCGTGCAATGGGTCTCGGTCGGCGGCTCCGGCACCGATCACCTGGCGCCCTGGGATCCGGCGCGGATCACCGTCACCAACGCCGCCGGCGTCGCCGCCGAGGTGATGGCGCAGTACGTGATCGGCGGCATCCTCCATTTCACCCTCGATCTCGCCGGCTTCGCCCGCCGCCAGCAGGCGCAGGAATGGAGCGCGGGCTCGGTCACCTCGGTCGAGGGCCGGACCCTGGCGATCCTCGGCCTCGGCAAGACCGGACAGGCGGTGGCGAAGCTCGCGCGCGCCGCCGGCATGCGCGTGGTCGGCATCCGTGCGCATCCCGTGCCGACCGAGGCCGTCGATCTGGTGGCGCCCATGGACCGGCTCTACGAGATCCTGACCGTCGCCGACTTTCTTGCGATCTGCCTGCCGCTCAGCGCGGCCACGCGCAACCTGATCGACGAGGCGGCCCTCGCGGTGCTGAAGCCGGGCGCCATCCTGGTCGACGTCTCCCGCGGCGGCATCGTCCAGCAGGCGGCGCTGATCGAGGCGCTGCAATCGGGCCATCTCGCCGCCGCCGTGCTCGACGTCTTCGAGACGGAGCCCCTGCCGCAGGGTAATCCGCTCTGGACCAGGCCGAACGTGATCGTGACGCCGCATTGCTCCAGCGTCTATCAGGGCTGGGAGCGGAGGGCCGCGGAGATGTTCTGCGACAACCTCGACCGCTGGCAGCGCGGCGAGGCGCTGGAGAACGTGGTCGATCCCAACCGCGGCTATTGAGGGAGCTTGTGTCCATCTTGGAACGTCCCATGCGCAACAATGCGGGCCGCACCCGGGTCATCGCCCACGGGCCCCTGCGCTAAGATGGCGGCAGCATTTCAGGTGAGACCATGAACCAGCTCTCGCCCACCACGTGGGACCGCGTCCGGGACATGACCTTCGGGCGCGACCTCGCGCACATTCCGGCCGGCGTCCGTCGCTTCGCCGCCTTGCTGCTGCTCGACACCCTCGGCGTCGCCGCCGCCGCCCGCGATATGGAGGCGGCGAAGATCGCCCGCGAGACGGCGCTCGATCTCTACGGCGCGCGGCTCGGCGGTCCGGCCGCGCGGATGCTCTTTGACGGCCGGGAGGCCAGCACCGCCGGCGCCGCATTCGCCGCCGCGGCGCAGATCGACAATCTCGACGCCCATGACGGCTACAACCCGACCAAGGGCCATATCGGCGTCGCCGTCGTCCCGGCACTGCTCTGTTTCGCGCAAGGTGTGAAGTCGCTGTCCGGCGCCGAGGCGCTGGCCACCTTGATCGCCGGCTATGAGATCGGCGCCCGGGCCGGCATCGCGCTCCACGCCACGGTCAGCGACTATCACACCTCCGGCGCCTGGAACGCGCTCGGCGTCGCCGCGGTCGGCGCCCGGCTCCGCAGGAGCACGCCGGGCCAGCTGCGCGAGGCACTCGGCATCGCCGAATATCACGGGCCGCGCAGCCAGATGATGCGGGTCATCGACATCCCCACCATGGTGCATGACGGCTCGGCCTGGGGCGCCCTCGCCGGCGTCAGCGCGCTCTTCATGGCGGAGCGCGGCTTCACCGGCGCGCCGGCGATCACGGTCGAGGCGGCGGAGGTTGCCGGCATCTGGCGCGACCTCGGCGAGGCCTGGGTGGTCGATCGCCATTACATCAAGCCCTATCCGGTCTGCCGCTGGGCCCATGCCCTGATCGACGCGACGCTCGAGCTGAAGGCGCAGCACGGCATCCAGGCATCGGATATCGCGAAGATCGAGCTCAGCGCCTTCCACGAGGCAACGCGGCTCTATCGCGCCCTGCCGGAGACCACGGCCGTCGCGCAATACGCCATCTCCTTCCCGGTGGCCGCCGCCCTGGTGCAGGGCCGGCTCGGCGTCGATGAGATCACCGGCCCCGGCCTCACCGATCCCGCGGTCGCGCGGCTGATCGCTTTGACCGAGGTCCATGAATCCCAGGACTACAACGCCCGTTTCCCGAAGGGCCGCTGGGGCGACGTGGTGGTGACGCTGCAGGACGGGCGGCGCTTCGCGTCCGGTCCCCACGACGCCCGCGGCGGCCCGGAGAATCCGCTGACCGAGGACGAGATCCTGGCCAAGTTCTTCGCCTTCGCCACACCGGCGATCGGCGACGCCCGGGCGCAACGCCTCGCTGACGCCGTGCTCCACCTCGAAGACCCCGGCAGCGACTTCGCCCCGGTGATCGAGCTTGCATGTTCGGCTTGATGCCAGGCGGCAACAGTCATCACGCGGAGAGGTCAACCCCCACCCGCACCCGCCCCCATCTTGGGTGCGGGAAGAAGGAGAGAGCCGTCGCTCTTTTTGACATCGCACCTGCCTATCCGACCCCCGCCCCCAAGATGGGGGCGGGCCGGGGGTGGGGGTTGACCGAAGAGCGACCCTCGGTGTTCGCCTCACTGAGCGGATTATGAGCGATCGCTCAAATTCCTCACCGCAGCCGCTGCCGCATGTGCTCCGCATGGCGCCCTTCGCGCTCGCCGATCGCGCCGTGGCGCCGGGCCTGAAGGCCATCCATCTCGCCCAGAACGAAAGCCCGACCGGCCCGGGTGCCGCGGCCCGCGCCGCCATCCGCACGGCGACGGATAATCTCAACCGCTATCCCGAAGCTGATGCCGCCACCTTGCGCCAGGCCATCGCGGCGGCGGAGAACCTCGATGCCGATCGCATCATCTGCGGCTCGGGTTCGATGGAGCTGCTGGCGCTGCTCGCCCAGGCCTACGTCGCCCCCGGCGACGAGATCGTGCTCAGCCAGTACGGCTATGTTTTCTTCCGCACCGTGGCGGAGCTGGTCGGCGCCCGCTTCATTCTGGCGCCGGAGCGGGATTATCGCTGCGACATCGACGCTATGCTGGCCGCGGTGACGCCGCGCACCCGCATGGTGTTCCTCGCCAATCCCAACAACCCGACCGGGACCCTGCTGCCGCGGTCGGAGATCGAACGTCTCCGCGCCGGCCTCCGCGGCGACATCATCCTGGTGATCGACGCCGCCTATGCGGAATACGTGACCGATGCGGATTACGATCCCGGCGCCGACCTGGTCGACGCCGGCGTGAACACGGTGATGATGCGGACCTTCTCGAAGATCTACGGCCTTGCCGGCTTGCGCGTCGGCTGGGGCTGTTTCCCGGCGCCGATCGCCGCGGTGGTCAACCGGCTGCGCCATCCGAACAACGTGAGCGCCATCGGCATCGCCGCCGCTGCGGCCGCCGTCGCCGATCGCGCCCATGTCGTCGCGACCCGCGCCGCCAATGCCGCGCTCCTGAGGCACTTCGCGCGGGACCTGCGAGCACTCGGCCTCGCGCCGGTGGAGAGCCACGCCAATTTCGTGCTGGTGCCCTTTGCGTCAGTCGAAGAAGCCGCGGCCGCGCGCAGCGCCCTGAAGGCCGAAGGCATCCTGGTCCGCCCCATGTCCGCCTACAGCCTCGACCAATGCCTGCGCATCACCCTCGGCCTGGAAGCGGAGATGCAGGCGGTGATCGACGCCCTTCGCACCTGGAAACCCGCATGACCGTCTCCGTCTCGCCCGACATCGATCTCGCCCGCAGCATGTTCCGCGCGCTGGAGCAGGGGACCCGGGTCGGCCGCGGCATCGTGCGCGAGACCTACGGCCCCGGCGAGAATTTCGCCCATGCCCTGGCCGAACGCACGGCGCAAGGGCTCGGCCTGGAGATCGCGAAGGACGCGGCGCTCAACCTCTACATGACCTTGCCCGGCCGGCGCCGCGACCTGCCGCGCCTCGTCACCGGCTCGCATATGGATTCCGTGCCCCAGGGCGGCAATTACGACGGCGCTGCCGGCGTGGTCGCGGGACTTGCAGCCCTCTCCGGCCTGAAGGCCGCCAACATCCAGCCGGCGCGCGACGTCACGGTGATGGCGGTGCGCGGTGAGGAATCCGCCTGGTTCGACACCACCTATATCGGCTCCAACGCCGCCTTCGGAAGATTCCCGGCGGCCGAGCTCGCCGTGCCGCGTTCCGATACCCGCCGCCCGCTCTCCGAATACATGGCCGAGGCCGGCTGCGATCTCGAAGCGCTGCGCAGCGGCAAGCCGCACTTCAAGCCCGAGGACGTGGCCGCCTTCCTCGAGGTGCATATCGAGCAGGGGCCGGTGCTGGAGAATGCCGGCCTGCCGGTCGGCATCGTCACCGGCATCCGCGGCTGCCTGCGCCATGCCGAGGCGAAATGCTTCGGCACCTACGCCCATTCCGGCGCCGCGCCACGGGAGGCCCGCCGTGACGCCGTGGCGGCGACCGTCGAGCTCCTGCATCGCCTCGGCGACACCTGGAGCGAGATCGAGCGGAGCGGCGGCGATCTCGTCTTCACCGTCGGCCAGCTTCACACCGATCCCGCCTTCGACGGGCCGAGCAAGGTCGCCGGCGAGACCCGCTTCGTGCTCGATTTCCGCGGCCTCGAGGATGCTGCCATGTATCAGGCGAGCGAAACCGCGGTCCGGCTCGCGACGGAGATCGGCGCCCGCCGCAACGTGCGCTTCGAGCTCGGTACGCCGAGCTACAGCGTGCCCGCGGTGCTCGATGCCGGCATCCAGCAGCTGATGAAGGCTCTCGCCGCCGATTTGCAGATTCCCAGCATGGCGCTCGCCAGCGGCGCCGGCCACGACGCGGCGGTCTTCTCCAGCCTCGGCGTCCCCACCGGCATGATCTTCATCCGCAACGCCCATGGCAGCCACAATCCGGAGGAAGCGATGGCAATCGAGGATTTCTCGCTCGCCGCCGGACTCCTCGCCTCCTACATTGCCGCGGACGGCGTCTGACGAATGCGCCTGCTTCGGGGGAGGTGAGGTGGGGGTGCCGCAAACCGGAATGTCTGTCGTCAATCCGCCGTCCTCTCCGCGCAAGCCTCACTGCTGCGGTTCGCGCGGAATCCTTGTTTTATCGCTCAAACACCCGGGACAACGCCTGTCCCAGGCGCGATAGTGCGAGTCCCCTTGCCATAGTACGGTTTTTCACGGAACTGCCTCATGGGGAACAGGCTGTTGGGTGACGAAGCTGCCGATGCTGAGCGCGATCTGACCGGCTACGGCGCCGAGCCGCCGCATCCCCGCTGGCCGTGCAACGCCCGGGTCGCCGTCAACTTCGTGGTGAACTACGAAGAAGGCGCCGAATACTCCCTGTTGAATGGCGACGATCGGCCGGAGACCATTCTTTCCGAGGTTGGCCCGTCGGCGCCGGTCTTCGGCCGGCGCGATCTCAACATGGAATCCATGTACGAATACGGCGCCCGCGCGGGCGTCTGGCGCACCTTGCGCGCCTTCCAGGATCGCAATGTGGTCCCGACCGTCTACGCGGTTGGCCTGGCATTGGAGCAGAACCCGCGTGTCGCCGAAGCGATCGCCGCCACCGGCTGTGATGTGGTCGCCCATGGCTGGCGCTGGATCGACTATGCCGAGATCGACGAGCCGACCGAGCGCGACCACATCCGCCGCTGCGTCGAGACCATCCGGCGCATGACCGGCCGGCGGCCGCTCGGCTGGTACACCGGCCGCCCCAGCCTCGCCACCCGGCGTCTGGTGGTGGAGGAGGGCGGGTTCCTCTATGACGGCGACGCCTATGCCGACGATCTGCCCTATTGGGTCACGGTCGGCAAGCGCGCGCATCTGATCGTGCCGCACAGCTTCGACCACAACGACAGCCGCATGGCGCGGAACCAGGACCTGCCCACGCCGGAACTGTTCTTCGACTATCTGAAGTCCGCCTTCGACACGCTCTATGCCGAGGGCGAGACCGCGCCGAAGCTGATGACGGTCAGCTCCCATTGCCGCCTGATCGGCCGGCCGGGTCGCATCGCCGGCCTGACGCGCTTCCTCGACTATGTCCAGAAGCACGATCGGGTCTGGATCTGCCGCCGCGAGGAGATCGCGCGGCATTGGCGGCGCCAGTTCCCGCAGCCGCGCATGGTGGCCGATCCCGCCGAGGCGGCTGCATGAAATTGCTTGAAGGCAGGGTCGCCATCGTCACCGGCGCCGCCTCCGGCATCGGCAGGGCGATCGCGCTCAAGTTCGCCGAGGCGGGCGCCGTCGTCGTGATCGCCGATACCCGCGAGGAGCCGATCGAAGGCGGCACGCCGACGACGAAGCTGATCCGCGACGCCGGCGGGCAGGGCTTCTTCTGGCCGACCGACGTTTCGCAATGGGCCGATATCGACCAGCTGGTGACCGAGACCGTGCGGCTCCACGGCCGGCTCGACGTCATGGTCAACAACGCCGCCACCTACACCGGCACCAAGCTCCTCGAGACGACCGAGGAACAGTGGAACCGGGTGATGGCGGTCAACCTCACCGGCATGTTCTTTGGCTGCAAGCGCGCGGTCCAGCAGATGCTCACCCAGGAGCCGCCGCCAGGTTTGGACGGCGAGGCGCGCGGCCGCATCGTCAACATTTCCTCGCAGCACGGAATGATTGCGGCGCCCGGCGACTGCGCCTATGGCGTCAGCAAGGCCGGCGCCGTCTATCTCACACGGCAGGTCGCCGCCGACTACGCCAAGGACCGGATCGTCTGCAATGCGGTGGCGCCGGGCAAGATCCTGACCGGCAAGCCGGCCATCGACAGCGACCCCACGCGCCTCGCCTATGCCCGAAGCCGCACGCCCTGGCCGCGGCTCGGCCAGCCCAATGACGTGGCGAACGCCGTGCTCTATCTCGCCAGTGATCTTGCGAGCTTCGTCACCGGCACCAACCTGATGGTGGACGGCGGATGGATGGCGGCCTGATGCGCTTCTATGTGATGGTGCAATTCTGATGAAAGTGCTGGTCAGCGGCGGCGGCGGCTTCGTGATGGCGAATTTCCTGCGCCATTGGCTGGAGTCCGACCCGAAGCACCAGGCGGTCGCCCTCGATGCCAGCCCGCAGGATGATACCGCGCGCGCCTGGTTCGCGCCGGTCGCGGGCCGGCTGCAGTTCATCGTCGGCGACGTCACGCTGGCGGAGACCTGGGCGAAGCTGCCGGCGGACTTCGACTTCGTGGTCCACGGCGCCGCAGTGACGCCCCACGCTTTCACCGACGCCGGCGGCAAG
>DATKNM010000018.1:0-3758 GCA_035541335.1 Binatia bacterium | reverse complement strand
ACCGAGCGGGCCTTCATCGACGGCGACGACACGCCTTGGTCCAAGGCCTTCCTCGCCGCCGCCTATGCCTCGCGCGGCATCAAGATGCGCTGCACCTCGGGCGCCGGGTCCGAGCTGCTGATGGGCTTCCATGAATCGAAGTCGCTGCTCTATCTCGAGGCGCGCTGCCTCTGCCTGCAGCGCGCCATGGGCGTGCAGGGGACGCAGAACGGCGGCATCGACGGCGCGCCGGTCACCGCGACCGTCCCCGGCGGCGTGCGTGAGCTGATGGCGGAGAACCTGCTGGCGGTCTGGCTCGACCTCGAATGCGCCTCGGGCAACGACGCCCGGCATTCGGAATCCGAGATCCGGGTCGGCGCCAAGATCCTCCCCGTTCTGATCGCGGGGTCCGACCTCATCTGCTCCGGCTTCGGCACCATCAAGGCCTATGACAACTCCTTCAATCCCTCGTCCTTCAACGGCGAGGAGATGGAGGACTTCCTGGTGCTGCAGCGCGACTTCGAGGCCGACGGCGGCCTGACCCCGGTCGATGAGAGCAAGGTGCTCGACGTGCGCGGCCGCGGCATCGAGGCCCTGGCCGCCGTCTTCGAGGAGCTGAAGCTCTCGACGCCGACGCCGGCGATGAAGGCCAGCGTCCAGGTCGCCTCTGGCTCCGAGGAGACCGAAAGCTATCGGCCGCGCGACGTCACCATCATCAGCGAGGCGATCAAGGGCCGCGGCATCACCGTCGTCGATGTGATCCTCGCCCTGGAGAAGCGCGGCTTCACGGAGGAGGCGCGCAACCTCCTGAACGTGGTCAAGCTCCGCGTCTCCGGCGACTATCTGCAGACCTCCGCGGTCGTGCGCGACGGCAAGGTGATCAGCGCGGTCAACGACCCGAACGACTATGCGGGGCCTGGCACCGGCTACCGGCTGGCGGAGGCGCGCCGCCAGGAGATCAACCATATCCGCGACGTGCTCGACCGCGAGGCGGTCCTGCGCGACCAGAGCCGCCATGCGAAGGCCGAGGGCCGGCGCATCGTCTATCGCGACGCCGGCCCGGCGGTGCCCGGAACGGATCCGGTGGAAGTCGTCGTCGGCATCAGTCCCGCCTTCGGACTGAAGCTCTACCAGACTACCGCGGGTCACTCGCTGGCTGCCGTCCTGAAGGAGATCAGCGCCGGCATCCGGTCGAAGGGCGGCAAGCCGCGCATCGTGCGCTTCCGGCACACGGCGGATACTTCGTTCCTCGGCTTGAGCGCCGCCGGCGTCGCCGGCTCCGGCGTCGGCATCGGCATCCAGGCCAAAGGCACCGCGGTCATCCACCAGAGGGGCCGCTTGCCGCACCAGAATCTCGAGCTTTTCTCCAACGCGCCCATCACGAAGCTCGAGCATTATCGTCGCTTCGGCGAGAATGCCGTCGCCTACGCCAAGGGCGAGATCCCCGATCCGGTTGTCGTGCCGACCCATGGCGAGGCCATGGGCGCGCGCTTCCACGCCCAGACCGCGCTCATCTATGCGATCGAGACGTCACTCACCGTCGAGGGCGCCAAGCCGGAGGAGGTCGAGGTGAAGCTGCTGGAAGGTGCGGCATGAAACGGCATCCGCATCTCGGGACCGCCGACTATCCGCTCTCGGAGAAGCGGCCTGATCTCATCCAGACCCGCAGCGGCAAGTCGCTCGACGCGGTCACCGTCGAGGCGCTGAAGTCCGGCGCGGTCGGCATGGAGGACCTGCGCATCACGAAGGATGCGCTGCTGATGCAGGCGGAGATCGCCGAGGCCGCCGGCCGCCCGCGCCTCGGCGCGAACTTCGAGCGCGCCGCCGAGATGGTGGACGTGCCGCAGGAGTTCTTGCTGAAGGCCTACGAGCTGCTGCGCCCCGGCCGCGCCAAGACCAAGGCCGAGCTGCTGGAGGCCGCCAAGACCTTCCGCGAGGCCCACAAGGCCGAACGCGTCGCCGCTTTCCTGGAAGAGGCGGCCGAAGTGTACGAGAGACGGGGGCTGTTCCAGTTCCGGTATTAGCAGAGAGGGGATGCATTGAGCTGGAAGACGCGCAACCGCTCCTTCTATTACGAAGGGGCACCGGAGCCCGACGACCTCGACTTGAAGCCTGCGGAGACGGCGCTCCTGGTCATCGACGTGCAGAACACCTATGTCGAGCGGCTGGACCGCGCCAAGCTGGCGCCGGCCGAGCAGGCGCAATACGACAAGTGGACTCCGTTCCATGAGCGCATGCGGAAGCTGGTGATCCCCAACACCCGCCGGCTGCTCGAGCTCTGCCGCAAGCGCGGGATCGAGTGCCTGTTCGCCCGCATCGCCTGCCAGACTGAGGACGGCCGCGACCGCTCCTTGAGCCAGAAGATGCCGGGCTGGAACAACCTCCTGCTGCCGAAGAACGAGCACGCCTCGCAGCTGGTGCCGGAGCTGTCGCCCCAGGGCGACGAGATCACCGTCACCAAGACCACCGACAGCGCGCTCACCGGCACCAATCTGCGTCTCATCCTGCACAATCTCGGCATCAAGAACGTGATCTGCTGCGGGATCTTCACCGACCAATGCGTCTCCTCGACGGTCCGGAGTCTCGCCGATGAGAGCTTCAACGTTGTCGTGGTGGAGGATTGCTGCGCCGCGGGGACGGACGATCTGCATGCGAAGGAGCTCGCGATCATTCACATGATCTACTGCCACGTGATGAACGCCGCCGAGCTGACGCAGATGATGAAGCTGGGCTAGGCGCGAGAGTCAGGCATGACCGGCAAGTTCCTCATCATCGTTCCGGAATCCGCGGCGCCGCCGGCGCTGATCGGCGCGGCTTTGGTCGAGAACGGCTTCGCCTATGACACGATCTATCCGACCGAGCGATTCGCGAGCCGGGAGCCGCTCCGGTATCCCGGCCTGCCGGCCGAACCGGGCGACTATCTCGGCCTCATCGTCATGGGCGGACCGATGAGCGCCCACGATACCGCGGAACACGCCTTCCTGATCGAGCTCATGGCGCTCATCCGCAGTTTCGCGCTCAAGAAGCGGCCGGTGCTGGGGGTCTGTCTCGGCTGCCAGGTGATCGCCAAGGCCTATGGCGGCGAGGTCTTCCGCCTCGGCCGGCTGGAGGCGGGCTACGTGGCGATGCACACCACGCCCGAGGCGGCCACAGATCCAGTGTTTGCGGACTTAGCCGGCGAGTTCACCGCCTTCCACACCCACTATGAGGGCGTGCGCGGCATTCCGGGCGCGGTCACCCTCGCCACGGGCGGCGCCAGCGCGGTCCAGGCCTACCGGATCGGCGACCGGGTCTATGGCGTGCAGTTCCATCCCGAGGTGACGATCGACGTGGCGCGGGACTGGATGCGCAAGTTCGGCGCCGTCTTCGCCAAGGACGAGCCGCGCCTCGTTACCGACCTCGACCGGGACTTCGCGTCATATTTTCCTAGCTCGGCCGCCTTCTGCCGCAGGCTCTTCGCGAATTGGACCGGACTCGCACAGATTGATGCCCGAAGTCGGGCATCCAGTTGTGGAACTTGACAGCTGGTGTCAATATTCCGACCGCTGCAGTCAAGTCCGGATGGCTTTGAAGCAGTAGTCTCGCGAACATGGCCGGCATCCAGGCTGCCGAAGATCGGAGTTCGGCGGCCGGACTCGGGGGCAACCGAGCTGGATCACTGGCCCAGGGAGAGCAGCGGCGTCGTAGGCGTCGCCGGTAGTGCTGCGAGCTGAGTGAATCGCTTCGGCAGCGGATGAACGGTGCCGAGGACCACCAATAACAACCGACACCTTCGAAGG
>DATKNM010000017.1:0-3896 GCA_035541335.1 Binatia bacterium | reverse complement strand
GAGCGGATGGCGAAGTCGCTGAAGCTGCACAATCCGGTGGCCGCGCGCCATTCGGAGCGCGACGGCGTCGCCGAATTCGCCGGCTGGCTCTCGCTGATCTCCGGCAGCCTTGGCAAGCTCGGCGCCGACGTTGCCTTGATGGCGCAGAACGAGGTCGGCGAGGTGAAGCTCGCCAACGCCGGCGGTTCCTCCGCCATGCCGGAAAAGCAGAACCCGGTGGCCGCAGAGGTCCTGGTGGCGCTCGCCCGCTTCAACGCCGCGCTCGTCTCGGGCATGCACGACGCCCTTGTCCACGAGAACGAGCGCTCCGGCAGCGCCTGGACCTTGGAATGGATGATCCTGCCGCAAATGGCCGTCGCGACCGGTGCCGCGCTTCGTCAGGCGGAGGCGCTGCTCGGAACACTGTCGTTCCGCTGAGCCGCGTTACTTCCCGGCGCCGGCCGTCAGGCCCTTGATGATATAGCGCTCCAGCACCACACCGATGATGATCAGCGGCACGATCGCCGCGGTGGAGAGCGCCGCCATCGACCACCAGTTGATGCCCTGGGAGCCGGTCTGGCTTGCCACCATCACCGGCAGGGTCTTCGCGTCGGTGCTGGTGAGGAGTGCCGCGAAGAAATACTCGTTCCAGCACAGCACCAGCGAGAGGATGAAGGCGGCGACCATGCCGGGAAGCGCGATCGGCAGCACGATCCGCGCGAACACGCCCCAGACCGAGAGCCCGTCGACCAGCGCCGCCTCGTCGAGCTCGATCGGGATGGTGTCGAACTGGTCGCGCATGATCCAGATGACGATCGGCAGCACGCTCAAGGTGTAGAGCAGGATCAGGCCCGGCCTGGTGTCGAGCAGCGCCAGCTCCTTGTAGAGCACCAGGAAGGGGAGGGCGAGCACGACCGGCGGCAGAATGAGCTGCGACAGGAAGAAGAACGAGATGTCCTTGTTCCGCATCCACAGGAACTTGTACTGGAACCGGCTGAGGCCGTAGGCCGCCAGCGAGCCGATGATGACCGCGAGCATGGAAGCGCCGCCCGCGGCGATGATGCTGTTCGTGAAGCGGCTCAGGAACTCGTCCCGCACGGTCGAGGTCTGGCCGATCGTGTCCGGCGAAAGCCCGAGCGAACGCCAGCCCTTCCAGTCCGGCTGGAAGTCCACCCAGGGGATCAGGTGCCCATGGGTCACGTCCACCGCGGTCTTGAACGAGGTTGTGATCGTCCAATAGACCGGGAACAGCGAGATGAAGGCCCAGAAGATGAGGGCGGCGTAGATCAAGGTGCGGCCGACGATCCGCTTGGTGCGCTCTGCCGAGGTCTCGCCGAGGGCGTAGGTTTCCGGGATCACCGCCATGGTCGCCTCACGTCAGCTTCTGCATGCGCTTGCTGACGAAGTTCAGCAGCAGCGTCACGAAGATGATGATCAGCACCAGGTAGAACATGGCGAGCATGGTGCCGTAGCCGACGTTCGAGCGGTCGCGGTATTCGCGGTAGATGAAGCTGGAGACCGAATCCGTGGCGCCGCCGGGCCCACCGGAGGTCACGTTGATGATGATGTCGGCGAGCTTCAGCTTGAAGATGATCCTGAGGACCACCGCGGTCGCCGAAACCGGGAGCATGAGCGGAAAGGTGATCTTCCAGAACGACTGCCAGGGTGTGGCGCCGTCGACCCTGGCCGCCTCCTGAACCTCCTTCGGCATCGCCTGCAGGCCGGCCAGCAGCAGGATCATGATGAACGGGATCGAGACCCAGGCGTCCATCGCCTCGATGCAGAACTTGGCGATCCAGGGCGAGCTGAAGAAGGCCGGGCTCTCCCAGCCGAGATGCCGGGCGAGCACCGCGGCGGGGCCGAAGCGGTATTCCATGATCGACTTGCCGACCATCCAGGAGACCGCGACCGGGCTCAGCATGAAGGGGGTCAGGAACGAGACCCGGAAGAACTTGCGGGCGCGGATATCGACGTTCAGGAGCAAGGCCAGGCCGAAGGCGATCGCATACTCGACCAGTACCATCAGCACGTAGAACACCATGTTCCCCAGCGCGTTCCAGTAGAAGCCGTCCTGGAACAGCGCGACCAGGTTCTGCACGCCGTTGAACTGCCGCCCCTCGAAGGAGGAGAGGTTCCAGTCGGTGAAGGCGATGTAGAGACCGAAGATCGTGGGGAAGATGGCGACCGCCACGGTGAAGAGGGCAGCCGGCAGCACGAAGAGGGCGCGCTGGCCCGCCTCGCCGTGCATCATCACCTGGCCGCAGCCGAGCGCCACCGCCCAGACCAGGTAGGCATAGAGCGTCGGCCGCCAGCTCTCGAAGCCGATGCCGAGGACGCCGGCGGCATCCAGCGCCTGGACCAGGATCATCAGGCCGAGCCCTACCGAGGCCAGGGTGATCAGCAGCCGTCCGGCGTTCCGGCGGCCCTGCGGCACCTGATCGGAGACGAATTCCGGGCTCGAAGTCGCCGCGGTCGACGAAGCACTCACCATGGAGACGGCAATCCCGCGTCAGTCTGGGGTCGGACGAGTGGTCTCATAAACGATCGGCCGGTGACGCCGCAAGCGTCACCGGCCGGACCGGGGGTCGATCACAGTTTCCGGCTCACCCCGACTACATGCCGAGCGAGCCCTTGTAGAGCGCGATCTGCTTGTCGCGACCGATCTGGTCGGTCAGCTTCTCCCAGGCCGCCGCGATGTTGTCGGCACCCTGCTGTGCAGGAACCTGGCCGGCATAGATCTTGGCGAGTTCGTCCTCGGCGGCGCTGTAATACTGGAAGATGCCGGGGATCCGGGGCTCGATCGCGCCGTTCGGGTGGTTGTAGGAGTTGAACTGCGAGTCGAGGTAGTTGGTGATGAAGTCCTTGTCGTAGCCCGCCGACACCCACTCGTCGATGTTGTGCTGGCTGTTGCGATAGCACTGGAAGCCGGAGGGATAGGCCGCGGTCCAGAGCGCGATGTCCTTGCCGCCGAGATGGGCCGCGGCGCTCCAGGCCGCCTTCTGCTTCTTGGAATCGCTGTCCACTCGGGCCATGACATAGATGCCCCAGCCGAGATAGGCGAGGTTCGGCGCGAAGTTCGGGCCGCTCGCCAGCTTCTCCCACTTGCCGGCCTTGGCGTTATAGACGTCGTCGGAGCCGGGCAGGATGTCGAAGCCGCAGACGTCGCCGATGGTGGAGGCGTCGTTGGTCTTGGCGTTGGAGCCGACGTCGCCCCACCAGACGCACATCGAGCCGGTGCCGGCCAGGAACTGCTGGAAGCCGGTGGTGTTCGGGTCGGCGTTGATCTGGTCGGCGGGCTCCGACGGCAGCGCGTCGAGCACGTCCTGGATGGCGCGGACCCAGCCCGGGTTGTTGATCCGGGGCTTCATGGTCTCGGGGTCGAACAGCCAGGCCTTGTCGTCCGGGTGCTTCACATAGGCCGAGGCGCGGCTGCCGAGGAAGTAGAAGGCGAACCCGCCCCAGGGCTTGCAGGGATCGAGATAGCCGTAGGCGTCCTGGCCGCCGATCTTCTTGCCCTTGAGGAACTTGGTGACGGCCTGCACCTGCTGCCAGGTCCGCGGCACCGCCCATTCGCTGCTGTTGCCGGCGTCCTTCCAGGCCTTGGCCAGGTCCGCATCCTTGAAGTAGTCGGTGCGGTAGTTGAAGTTGTGTGTGTCGCCGTCGATGGTGACGCGGTACTGCTTGCCGTTCCAGGTGCCGACCGGCGGCTTCAGGTAGTTGACGAGATCGTCGAAGTCGATCTGCTGCTTCACCCAGTCCGGCATCGCCGAGGCGAGGCCCTTGCCGCAGACGTCGCCCTCGAACGGCGCGCCCATCTCCACGATGTCGAAGTCGACCGTGCCGGTCGCGATCGCCTGCTGGAGCCGCGGGTTGTAGTCGGCCTGGGCGAGGTCGATCCAGGTGATCTTGGCGCCGGT
>DATKNM010000016.1:0-4392 GCA_035541335.1 Binatia bacterium | reverse complement strand
GGATTCGAGCGACGGCGTCGCCGAAGCGAGCACCACCGGAATCTTTGCGAGATGGCCGCGCACCACCGCCATGTCGCGCGCCTGGTAGATGACGCCGTCCTCCTGCTTGAAGGCGGATTCGTGCTCTTCATCGACCACGATCAGGCCGAGCTCGGCATAGGGCAGGAACAAGGCCGAGCGCGCACCGACCACGACACGCGCCTCGCCCTCCAGCACCGCGCGCCAGGTGACGCGGCGCTCCAGTTGCGTCAGCTCCGAATGCCACTGCGCCGGCGTCGCGCCGAACCGTTCGGCGAAGCGTCCGAGCCATTGCGCGCTCAAGGCGATCTCCGGCAGCAGCACCAGCGCCTGCTTGCCGGCGCGCAGGCAGGCGGCGATCGCCTCGAAATAGACTTCGGTCTTGCCGGAGCCGGTGACGCCGTTCAGCAGCGTCACGCCGGGCGCGAGATCCGTCAGCGCCTCGACGGCGCGACGCTGCGCCTCGGAGAGCGTCGGGCCCGGACGCGCCGGATCCGGTCGGCCGAAGGGGCGCCGCGCCGGCAGATCGACGGCGCGCAGCATCCCCGACCGTGCCATTTCCGCAACAACGCCGGGCGTGCAGCCCGCCGTGCGCGCGAGGTCACCGCTTGCAAGCGGCGGACCATCTCGCAGGACGTCGAGCACGCGCGCCCGCGCCGCCGTCGCTTTTCCCGAATTCGGATCGCCGACGGTCCACGCCCTGGTCGCGCGCTCCGGCGCCAAAGCCTCGGGCACGCTCATCGCCATCCGCAGCACCGAGCCCAGCGGCGCCATGCAGTAGTTCGCAACCCAGTCGATGAAACGCCGGGAAACCTCCGGCATCGCTGGAACTTCCAGCACGGCTTCGACCGGCTTCAGCTTCGCAGCGTCGATCGCCGCGTCGCCTTCGCCCCAGACGACGCCGGTGACCGAGCGGCGGCCGAGCGGAACCGACACGAATTCACCCGGGCGAAGCGTGAGATCCTCGGGCACGGCATAGTCATAGGCGGTGAAGAGGGCGAGCGGGATCAGCACGCTCGCCCGGCCTTTCAAGGCCGGCTGCGCCGAGGATGTGCCGGCCGGTATCGAACTGGCGGTTTCGGATTCCATCGTCTAGAATCTTTCCCGATTCGCCGGTGACGGCAAGTCGGGGCGAGAGGCCGGCCGGATGAAGGACTGGAACCTCGATCGCCGAGCCCCCATGTGCATCGCCATCACCGCCTCGATTGCTGCTTCGATTTCCAGGGACAGAGCCGGATGAAGTTCTTCATCGACACCGCAGACATCAACGAGATTCGCGACCTCGCCGCGACCGGCCTGGTGGACGGCGTCACCACCAATCCGTCGCTGGTCGCGAAGTCGGGTGCAAAGTTCCTCGACGTGGTGAAGCAGATCTGCGAAGTCGTCCCGGGGCCGGTCAGCGCCGAGGTCACCGCCACCGACCACAAGACCATGCTGGCCGAGGGGAAGAAGCTCGCGAAGCTGGCGAAGAATGTCTGCGTGAAGGTGCCGCTGACGATGGACGGCCTGAAGACCTGCAAGGCGCTGTCCGACGAAGGCACCAAGGTCAACGTCACCCTCTGCTTCTCCGCCGCCCAGGCGCTGCTCGCCGCCAAGGCCGGCGCCAGCTTCATCTCGCCCTTCGTCGGCAGGCTCGACGACATCGGCACCGACGGCATGAAGCTGATCGCCGACATCGTGCAGATCTACAAGGCCTATGACGGATTGAAGACCGAGGTGCTGGTCGCCTCGGTGCGTCACCCGATCCATGTGATCGAATCGGCGAAGATGGGCGCTCATGTGGCGACCTTGCCGCCGGCCGTGCTGCGCCAGATGTTCAACCATCCGCTGACCGACAAGGGCCTTGCGGCCTTCCTGGCGGATTGGGCGAAGACCGGCCAATCGATCCTGTAGATCAAGACGGGCCTTTAGGGGGATAGAGCGACGATGGCGGACCGGGCACCGGAGCAGGGCAGCGGCAAGACGGGCAGCACCAGCGCGACCGCCGCGCAGGTCGTCGCCTATCTCCGCCGCCATCCCGATTTTCTGGCGCGCCATCCCGAGCTCCTCGACCTGCAGCTCTCGCCCGGCCGCCACGGCGGCGACGGCGTCGTCGACCTGCAGCAGTTCATGGTCGAGCGGCTCCGGAACGAGATCAACAAGCTCCGGAGCGATCAGGACGAGATCCTGGCCAACACCCGCGACAACCTCTCGACCCAGGAGCGCATCCACAAGGCGGTGGTGGAGTTGCTGGAAGCCGAGAGCTTCGAGCAGTTCATCGACATCATCACCGGCGATCTCGGCCTGCTGCTCGAAGTGGACGTCGTCAGCCTCTGCGTCGAGCTCTCCGACCACACGGCGAAGCGCCCCAAGCACGAGGGCATCCAGTTCCTGACCCGGGGTGCCGTCGATCGCGTGCTCGGCGGCAAGGAGAAGCAGGTGGTGTTGCGCGACGAGGCGGAGGGCGATCCCGAGATCTTCGGCGCCGCCGCGGAGCTGGTGCGCTCCGACGCCATGCTGCGCCTCAACATCAGCTCCCATGCGCCGGCCGGTCTCATCGCCTTCGGCGCGCGGCATCCCGGCTATTTCCATGCCGGCCAGGGCACCGAGCTGATGAACTTCCTCGGACGGGTGATCGAGTTCGGCATCCGCACATGGCTGGATCTCCCGAAGCCCTGACCAACCACCCCAACCCTCCCCCGAAGTCGGGGGAGGAAGATCACGAGCGCGATCTCCGTTTCGCCGCGCGTCCCGATCTTGCCGCCGCGATCGAGCAGTGGCTCGCCTGGCTCGCCCATGAGCGCCGCGGATCCGTGCACACGGTCGACGGCTATGCCCGGGACCTCAGGGATCTGCTGAAATTCCTGGAGCGCCATCGCGGCGAGACGCCGACCGTCGCCGGTTTCGCCGGCGCCGATCGCAGCGACTTCCGGAGCTGGATGGCGGATCGCGGCAAGCGCGGTCTCGAGGCCGCGTCGACCGCGCGGGCCTTGAGCGCCGTCAAGAACTTCGCGCGCTTCCTCGCGAAGCGCGGCCTCGGCCAGAACACGGCCCTTGCTGCGATGCGCAATCCGAAGCTGCCGCGCTCGGTGCCGAAGCCCCTCAACGCGGTCGAGGCCGAGGATGCGCTGGAAGCGGTCGCAGACCTGCACGACGCGGACTGGCTCGGGCGCCGCGACCTCGCGGTGCTGACCCTGCTCTATGGCTGCGGGCTCCGCATCTCGGAGGCGCTGGGGCTCGCGCGCCGTGACGCGCCGAAGCCGAACGGCACGCTCCGCATCCGCGGCAAGGGCGGCAAGACGCGCATCGTGCCGGTCTTGCCCGTTGTCGCCGAGGCGATCCGGGACTATCTCAAGGCCTGCCCGATCCCCTGCGAGCCCGAGGGGCCGCTCTTCCTCGGCGCCAAAGGCAAGCGGCTCAGCCCGCGGCTCGTCCAAATGGCCATGCAGAAGCTCCGGCTCCAGCTCAACCTGCCGGAGACGGCGACGCCGCATGCGCTGCGCCATTCCTTCGCGACGCACCTCCTGGCCGGCGGCGGCGATCTCCGGGCGATCCAGGAGCTCTTGGGCCATTCCTCCCTCTCCACCACCCAGCGTTACACCGAAGTGGACGCGGCGCATCTGCTCGCCGTATACAACGCGGCACATCCCAGAGCGCGATAGACCAGCCCGATAGACCAGCGCGGTGAGATCATGTCCGTCAGTATCCGCCCGATCCGGCGCGAGGACGCCGAATCCGTCACCGGCATGGCGCATGAATTCGGCGCCTACCTGATCTCGCTCGGCGACCATTGGGAGCCGAAGTTCACGCCCGAGCGCTTCACCGAGGACGCGTTCGGCGACGATCCCGCCTTCCAAGGCTTCATCGCCGAGGAGGCAGAGAAGCCGCTTGGTTACCTGCTCTACACCCCGACCTATGACTCCGATACGGCCACCCGTGGTCTCTTCGTCATCGACCTCTGGGTACGGCCCTGGACCCGGCGCCTCGGCGTCGGCCGCAAGCTGATGGGCGCCGCGGCCGAACGCGCCAAGGAGCGGAAGGGCGCCTTCCTGTTCTGGTCGGTCTACAAGCCGAACACACTCGCGCGCCGCTTCTACGACGGCCTCGGCAGCAAGGCGATCGCCGACCTCGACTGGATGTCGCTGCAGGTCTGAGGCTCATTTCCGGCTGGATACGCCGAACGGATTGCCGTCCGGGTCCTTGCCGCCGCACATGTTGAAGTCCCGCGCCGAGATCACCTTGCTCATCTTCGCGCCGCGCCGCACCAATGCGGCACGCGTCGCCGCCACGTCCGCGGCATAGAACACCAGGCTTGGCGGGCGCGCTCCGACCGCGGACTTGCCGCTGTGGAGCGCGATGCGGCAGGCGCCGGCATCATACTCGATCCAGCCGGGC
>DATKNM010000015.1:0-2498 GCA_035541335.1 Binatia bacterium | reverse complement strand
AGTTGGGATGAGCGACCGCCTGGGCCGGCGTGGCCGCGGTCATCTCCGCAATCGACTTGGTGCGGAACGGCCCGCCGGACGCCGTGAGGATGATCTTCTCGATCGCATCGCGCTTCTCGAACTCGAAGACCTGGAAGATCGCGCTGTGCTCGGAATCGACCGGCAGCATCACCGCGCCGTGCTTGCCGAGTTCCTTCATCATGAGGCTGCCGGCGCAGACCAGGGTCTCCTTGTTGGCGAGCCCCACCATCGCGCCGCGCCGCACTGCGGCGAGGGTCGGCTCGAGGCCGGCCGCGCCGACGATCGCCGACATGACCCAGTCGCTCGGACGGCTGGCCGCCTCGATCACCGCGGCGCGGCCCGCTGCGGCGAGGATGCCGCTGCCGGCGAGGCCGTCCTTCAGTTTGCCATAGAGCTTCTCCTCGCCGATGGCGGCGAAGCGCGGCTTCAGCCGCAGCGCCTGCTCGATCAGGCGATCGACATTGCTGTGGGCGGTCAGCGCATCGACCCGGTAGTCGTTGGGATAGCGCTCGACCACATCGATCGTGTTGCAGCCGACCGAGCCGGTCGAGCCGAGGATGGCGATCGAGCGCGGGCCTTTTGCCTGGCTGCGTGGGCCGCTGTCGCGCCTTGCCTCCGTCAGAGCCATGTCAGCACGCTGCTCCCACTCCAAATGTTGATGCCCGCGACGACGACTGCAACGGCGACGAGGCCGTCGACGCGATCCATCGCGCCACCGTGGCCGGGGATTATATGGCTCGCATCCTTGACGCCAAAGTGCCGTTTGAAGGCCGATTCGGCGAGGTCGCCCGCCTGCTCCACCACCGCCAGCCCAGCGCTCAGCAGTGCCAGCGGCCAAGGGCTCGGCCGGCCAAGAAGCGCCGCAGTGGCGGCGCCAACAATCGCCGCCGCGACCAGCCCGCCGATCAGGCCGGCCCAGGTCTTCTTCGGGCTGATGGTGGGGGCGAGCTTCGGGCCGCCGATGCTGCGGCCCGCGAAGTAGGCGCCGGTATCGACCGCGATCACCAGCACCACGATCCAGAGGATCTGCGCCAGGCCGATCCCAGGTTCCCCCCGCAAGGTGATGATGGCGGCGCAGGGCACGGCGACATAGACGATGCCGAGGCCGAACCAAAGGGCAGCGGCGCGATGGCGCAATGCGGCGAACAGCGTCGTCACCGCCACGCCGAAAGCGAGCTCGGCCCAGGGATTGATCCAGCCGTAGCCCTCGCGGCTGAAGATCACCAACCCCTCGACGATCAGGCCGACCGCCACCATCGTCTCCGGCGCCGGATGCGGCGCCGGCAGGCGCATGCCGGGATGGGCCGGATCGCGCCGCCGCCCGGCCATCTGGCACCATTCGCCGATCATCACGGCGGCGAAGGCGATAACCAGAAAGTCCCAGGCGGGCTTGCCGGCATAGGCGGCGAGCGCGACGATCGGGATCAACACCGCCGCGGAGATCAGGCGCGGCGTCAGGGACGAGGCCGGCTTGGCGGTCGGTTCAGCCGGTGCCGCCATAGCGTCGCGTCCGGCCGAGATATTCCTGAATGGCGGCGTTGAAATCGTTCTGGTCGAAGTCGGGCCACAGCCGCTCGGTGAACACGAACTCGGCATAGGCGCATTGCCAGAGCAGGAAGTTGCTGATGCGCTTCTCGCCGCTGGTGCGGATCAAGAGATCGGGATCCGGCATGTCGGCGGTCAGCAGGAACGAGGAGAAGAGCTTTTCGTCAAGCTGCTGCGGCTGCAGGCGTCCTTCGATCGCCGCCTGCACCGCCTGGCGCGCCGCCGAGACGATCTCGGCCCGGCTGCCGTAGCTCAAGGCAATGGTGAGGTTGAGGCGCTGGTTGTTCGCGGTGCGCCGCTCCGCGTCGGCGATCAGCTCGACGATGTCCGTGCCCAGGCGATAGCGGTCCCCGATCACGCTGAGGCGGATACCGTTCTTATGCAGTTCCTCGATCTCGCGCTTCAGGTAATGGCGCAGCAGACCGAGGAGGTCGTCGATCTCGGCCGCCGGACGCTTCCAGTTCTCGGAGGAGAAGCCGAACAGCGTCAGATAGCGGACGCCCGCCTCCGCCGCCGCCTTCACGGTCCGCCGCACCGCCTCGGCGCCGCGACTGTGACCGGCGGTGCGCGGCAGGCCACGGGCGCGGGCCCAGCGGCCGTTGCCGTCCATGATGATGGCGACGTGGGTGGGCGCGCGAGCGCCCGAATTGGCTTCGCGGAATCGCGCCGATGCGGAGTCTTCCGCGGCTTCAGCGGATTCCTTGTCGGTGTCGGATAACGGCTTGGCGGTGCCGGTTTGGTTCACGTCAGACCTGCAAAATCTCTTTTTCCTTGGCGGCGAGAGAGTCGTCGATCTTCTTCACGTGCTCGTCGGTCAGCTTCTGCATCTGATCGTTCATCGTGTGATGCTCGTCCTCGGCGATCTTGCCGTCCTTCTCGAGCTTCTTCAGGAAATCCATGCCGTCGCGGCGCACGTTGCGGACGGCGACCCG
>DATKNM010000014.1:0-2881 GCA_035541335.1 Binatia bacterium | reverse complement strand
AGCACCTCCTCGGGCGTGACGCCGTTCGCCGGGTCACGGACGTAGCCGATGCCGATATTGGTGCCGAGGGTGTAGCCGTAGCCGCCCGAGGAAAGCCAGCCCACCTGCTTGCCGTTGCGGAAGATGGTCTCGCGGCCGAGGAGGACGATCGACTGGTCATCGACCGCGAAGCAGGCCAGCAGCTTCGGCAGCTTCTTCGCCGCCTGGGCGACCAGCGCCTCGCGGCCTAGGAAGGGCGTGTTCTTCTTCAGCTTCACCGCCCAGGCCATGCCGGCCTCCAGCGGCGAATGGTCGGGCGAGATGTCGCTCGACCACGCACGGTAGAATTTCTCCAAACGCAGGCTCTCGATGGCGCGATAGCCGGCATTGACGATGCCGTGCGGTTTCCCCGCCTGCATCAGGGCGTCGTAGACCGCGGCGAGGCTGTCCACCGGCACATGCAGCTCCCAACCGAGCTCGCCGACATAGGTGAGGCGCAGCGCCCGGACAGCGGCACCCGCGATCATGATCTCCTGCGCGGTGCCGAAGGGAAAGGCCTTGTTGGACAGGTCGGCCTGCGCCACGGCCTTGAGCACGTCGCGCGCCTTCGGCCCCATCAGCGCCAAAGTGCCGTAGGCTGACGTCACGTCGACCAGCCGCGCGTCCAGGCCTTCCGGAATGTGGCTCCTGATCCAGTGGAAGTCGTGGGTCGCGAAGCCGGTGCCGGTCACGATGTAATAGGCGTCGTCGGCGATCCGGGTCACCGTCAGGTCGCATTCGATGCCGCCGCGCTGGTTCAGCATCTGGGTGTAGACGAGGCTGCCCGGCTGCTTCGCGACGTCGTTCGAGCAGATCCAGGAAAGCGCCGCCTCGGCATCCTTCCCGACCAGCATGAACTTCGCGAAGGAGGTCTGGTCGAAGAGCGCCACCTGCTCGCGACAGGCCCTGTGCTCGGCGCCGACATGGTCGAACCAGTTCTGGCGCTCGTAAGAGTAGACGTCCCAGGGCTCGACGCCGTTGGGCGCAAACCAGTTGGGCCGCTCCCAGCCGAGCTTGGAGCCGAAGACAGCGCCCTGGGCTTTCAAGCGGTCGTAGAGCGGCGAGACCCGGAGCGGCCGGCCGGTGGTCAGCTCCTCATAGGGCCAGGCCATGGAATAGTGGTGGGCATAGGCCTCCAGCGTCCGCGTCAGCACCCAGCGGCGGTCGCGGTGGAGATTGCCGAAGCGGCGAATGTCGACCGCCCAGAGATCCATCGGTGGCTCGCCGGCGGCGATCCATTCGGCGAGCGCCCGCCCCGCTCCTCCTCCTGAGGCAATCCCGAAGGCGTTGAAGCCGGCGCCGACATAGAAGTTCTTCAGCTCCGGCGCCTCGCCGAGGATGAAGTTGCCGTCCGGCGTGAAACTCTCCGGCCCGTTGATGATCTGCTTGATGCCGGCCTTGGCCAGCGCCGGCACCCGGGCCAGCGCCTGCTCCATCAGCGGCTCGAAATGCTCGAGATCGGTCTCCAGGAGCTGGAAGGCGAAGTTCTCCGGGAGATCGCCGGTCTCGCCTTCCGGAAGCCAGGGCATCGGGTTGTGCTCATAGCCGCCCATCACCAGGCCGCCGACCTCTTCCTTGAAATAGATGAGGCGGTCGGGATCGCGCAGGGTCGGCAGGTTCTTCGGCGCACCCAGAGCCTCGGTCACGATGTACTGGTGCTGCACCGATTGCAGCGGCACCGAGACTCCGGCGAGCGCCCCCACCTGCCGCGCCCATTGACCGCCGCAATTGACGACGACCTCGCAGCGGATCTCGCCTTTATCGGTGCGCACGCCGACGGCGCGGCCGCTCTCGACGAGGATGCCGGTGACCCGCGTCTCCTCGACGATGGTGACCCCGCGGTTGCGCGCGCCCTTGGCGAGGGATTGCGCGATGTCGGCCGGGTTGGCCTGGCCGTCGGTCGGCAGGAAAGCGGCGCCGACCAAGTCGCCGATCTCCATCAGCGGCCAGAGCTTCAACGCCTCGGCGGGCGAGAGCAACTCCATCTCCAGGCCGAAGGAATGCGCGGTCGTCGCCTGGCGCCTGATCTCGGTCATGCGCTCAGGGTTGCAGGCGAGACGGAGGCCGCCGTTCATCTTCCAGCCGGTGGCGAGGCCGGTTTCCTTCTCGAGGCGGTCGTAGAGCTCGACCGAATACTTGAGGAGCTGGGTGATGTTCGCGGAGGTGCGGAGCTGGCCCACGAGGCCGGCCGCATGCCAGGTCGAGCCGCTGGTCAGCTTGGCGCGCTCCAGCAGTACGACGTCCTTCCAGCCGAGCCCGGCCAGGTGATAGGCGGTGGAGCAACCGACGATGCCGCCGCCAATGACGACGGCGCGGGCGTGTTTCGGCAAAGCGGGCATTCAGAACCTGAGATGATTATTCAGAGCTTGCGGAAGTCTTCGAAGGCGCGCTCGAACCGCCGGAGATATTCGGCGGTGTAAGCGGTGTAGTCGTAGTCGAGGGTGGAGTGGATCTCCGAGATCATGCTCCACATGGCCTCGCGCAGCAGCGAGGCGCATTTCATCGCGGCGTAGCGCCGGCCGAGATCGTCGTCGACCCGGCGCTCGAAATAGTTCTCGAGCACCAGCCGCTCGCTCTCGGCCGAGACCTCGCTGTTGGAGCAGAGGTTGGCCAAGTCGAAGAGCGGGCTGTTGAAGCCGGCATAGTCCCAGTCGATCAGCCACAGCCTCTTCCCGTCGTCCATCAGGTTGGTCGGCAGGAGATCATTGTGGCCATAGACGATGTCGACCGGCCCTACGGCGTGCTCCAGCCGCTCCGCGATCTCCATCAGCCGGCGCAGCGCCGGCATGTGGCGGCTCTGCGCGTCGCGCAGGCTGTGCGCGTAGTCGCGCAGCACGTGGAACACCCAGAAGATGACCGAGGG
>DATKNM010000013.1:0-7790 GCA_035541335.1 Binatia bacterium | reverse complement strand
CTCGAAGAACCCCAAGGCCATCATCGCCCTCGCCTGGAAGGCCGGCCTCACCGCCGTCCAGGCGCAATCGCTGCAGACCAATGTCGGCGGCATCCCGCAGCCGCAATCGCTGGGACCCAGTGCCTCCGGCGGCTATCGCCTCTCCCAGCCCGACATGGAATGGCAGCTCGGCCTCTATCTCGGCAGCTGAGCGAAAGAGCGCTTCAGCCGTCGCTCTTTTCCTCGTCGTCCTTCTTCACCGCATGGGCGCGCAGCACGTCGCGGATGCGGCGTTGCACCTCGGGATCGGCCTGCGGTGCCGCGGGCTTGGCCGCCTCGTCATACGCGCGGCCGAAGCCGTAGCGCGCGCCGGTGCGGTCTTCCGATTCCGCCGCCTGCGCTTCCGCCAGGTCGGCCGGCGCCGGCGGCAAGGGGCCCGCTTCGCCGCCCTGCGCTGCGAAGGCGGCCCTGGTCCGCTCCGCTTGGGCCTTGGCGGCTTCGATCCTGGCGGCCTCGGCGCGGGCGGCTTCGGCCTCGGCCTCGGCGATCGCCGCCTTCAAGGTCGCGAGGTCATAGCCGAAGTCGTGCGCCCAGATGATGTCGTCCTCGACCGAGGAGCCGGCGGAGCCGGTTGGAGGCTCCGGCGCCGCGCCATTGGCGATGGCGGCCTCGTTCTCCTCGATCGCCGTCATCAGGTCGCGGGTCGCCTGCGAGAGCGCGTCGGCGAAGCGCTCGCATTCCCTGGGGTTGCGGGAGATGCCGGCGGCATAGCGCTTCCACTGCAGCCGGCAGAAGGCGAGGTGGGACTCGCGCTGGATCTCCGGCTTGGCAAGCGTGGCGGCGGCATGCGCCTTGGCGATGCCCATCAGCCGCTGCACTTCCTTTTCTTCCGACATCCTCGCCGTCGCCGCAGAGTCGTCTCGATCCTGCGGAGTACCCGCCGAATGGTTAAGGGGCGGTTAACCCGATCGCTCGCGCGACGCTCTAGGTGAAGTCGAAGAACATCGGCGGGAAGTCGAACGCGATGTTGGAGACCGCTGCGCCGACGCCAAGCTCGCACTGTGCCGACTGCTCCAGGTTGGCGATGATGACGTATTGCCGTCCGGGAATCACCGGCATGCCGCCCGCCGTCAGGAGCGGGAAGTTGTCCTGGAACTGGGCCTGGAAACCGAGGCCGACGGTCCAGATATGCGAGAACTCCAGCGGGGTGAAGGTGACCGCGCGGACGAACTTGCGGCGCAGGAACAGCGGCGGCCGGCCGAGCAGCGCCCATTCCTGGATCGTGATCGAGATGTCGGCGGCGGCGGCGGCGAAGCCGCCCGCGGTCTCCGCGACGGACCGGTTCATGGTCAGCGTGCCGTCGAGGATGGTGGTCAGCATGCTGGCGCCCGTCGGTGCTACGCCGGCGATGAAGCCGGCCGAGATCGTCGTCGCGATCATCCCGTGCGGCGGAAAGGCCGCGATGTCGGCACCGAGCCGGGTCTTGAAGGCCGGATTGATGAACGGCGCCAAAGTGCCGTTGAGCGCGGTCACGCCGTCGCGGACGCCGGCGGCGTTGCCGAAGGTGGGTTGCCCGAACGACATGTCACGCACCCCTCTCGTTGCCCGGCTTGGGGTCGGTGGGCTTGAGGCGCACCGGGCGCGGCGGCTTGGCGCCGTACGCCTTGCGGTGCGCGGCCTCCATGTCGCGTTTGAGGGAAGCGGGGATGTTCTCCGCCGTGATGCCCATCAGCGCGGCGAACTGCTTGCCCATGCGGGCATGCGCCCGCATCTCCTTCAGGAGCCGACGGGCGCGGGCGTCGTTCGCTTTCTTCTGCGCCGCGCGGGCTTCCGGCGGCATCGGTTTCGCTTTGCGGGATGTGCGGGCCTTTGACTTCGCCATGGGCAACCTCCGAAGCTGGAATCGGAACGCCTGGACTGCGAGTAAAACGGGCCTTGCTGATGAAGCGGATTGGGCGCTGCATACGGCGCTGTGTCAACGCGCGCCACATCGTTTCGTGCGGACCGTCACGCTGTGAAAGCATTCGCGCCGAGCGACATACGCGGTGATGGCGACCAATGAAAACGGCGCCGGATCGCTCCGGCGCCGCTCCTGAAGATGCAGTCGCTGTGAGGGCTCAGATCTCGCGGCCGATCGCGGCGTCGAGGGAGTACCGGCCGCCGCCACGGACCACATAGGAGAGGGCGAGGATGCCCCAGAGCAGCGGATACTCGTAGCCCATGTCGGTCCAGAAGAAGCCGTTGGCGAGATGCACCTGCAGCACCGCCACCGCCATCATGCCGAAGACCAGCGCCGCCACCGGGCGGGTCAGCAGGCCGACCGCGAGGGCGAGGCCGCCGAAGAACTCGATCGCGCCGGTGACCACCGCCAGCGAAGCGGGCAGGCCGAGCTTCGAGGCGAAGAACTGGCCGGTCGCCTCCGGGCCGTAGCCGCCGAACAGGCCGAACAGCTTCTGCGCGCCGTGCGGCATCAGGAAGGCGCCGGTCGCCACCCGCACCGCCACCTCGGCATAGGGCGCAAGCGCGTTCTGGATCGTGGCGAAGACCGCCACCAGGGGCTTGGCGCCGGAAATGCTGGTGCGGTTAAGGGTCGTGTCGGACATCGGTGTCTCCTGTCTCGGGGTGAAACCTCGGTCCGGACCACCGGGCCGCGCTTTGGAAGATGCCGTCCCGGGACGCAGGAAACAATCCGCCTAGAATCGGCCAGACTGTCAACGGAATGGAAACAGGGGTGGAACTACCCGCGCGCCCTCCGCAGATGCGCGATGCCGCGCTGCTCGATGAACTTGGTGGTGGCTTCCCAGAGGTGGTCGCCATAAGTGACCGGCACGAAGCCGGGTCCGAAGCCCTCGCCTCGGGAGTCCAGGAGGGGCGCGATCACGGCATCGACCGCGGGCTCGTAGAAGAACGGCACCGAAAAGCGCTCGGCGCCGGAGCCGACCACCCGGTGCCGCGTCGCGCGGATGCGCCCGCCGGTCCAGCGCTCCAGCAGCTTGCCGAAATTGACCACCAGCGTGCCTTCGCGTGGCGGCACGCCGATCCAGTTGCCGTCGCGATCCTCGACCTCGAGGCCGGGGACGCCGTCCTGGGCGAGCAGGGTGAGGAAACCGGAATCCGCATGCGGCGCGCCAAGCATGTAGCGGTCGCCGACCTGGAGCGCCGGATCGAGGGAGCCGGCATCGCGCACCGGATAGCGGGTGAGGCGCAGCGTCGAGATGCCCCGGACGAAGGCCGCATCGAAGGCGTTCTCCGCGAGGTCGAGGCCGCGGGCAATCGAACGCATCAGCGCAGCGCCGGTCCCTTCCATGGCGCAGTAGTAGGCCGCCGCGGCCGCGCGCCATCCCGGCAGCGCCGCCTCCGCCGGCAAGGGCGTCGGCTCGGTCAGCGGATCGTCGGCATCATGCGCCGTTGCGCGCACCAGGTCGGGGCCGAGATCGGTGCCTTCCTTATAGGTCGGGAACCCCTCCTGCAGCGGGAACCAACCGCGATAGACATTGGAATTGCCCGGCACGAAGCTCTGCCGGCTCATCGCCCGTTTCTCGGCCGCAGAGAGATCGAAGATCCGCAGCAACTTTCGCCGCGTCTCCGCTGAGAGTGCGTCGCCGGGAAGACCGGTGACCGTCATGAAGCCGATGGCGCCCGCGGCTTCCAGGATGGCGGCGTCGACCGGTCCGGTGTCTGCGCCGTCGAACAGCGGCGCGATGTCGATCTCGGGAATCATGGCGGGAAGGATAGGCCGCGCCTTCCTTCCCGCCAAGGCGTCCCGCACCTATTGCGGATTCGGCACCTCATAGACCTTGCCGTGCCAGGGCGCGGCGTCGATCTGGTCCAGAGCCATCACGAAGAGCGTCTTCTCGCCCGGGCCGAAGGCGAAGTTCGGCATCGAAGGCGAGGGGACCGAGATGGTGCGCAGCAGCTTCGCGTCCTTGTCGACCACGATGATCTTGCCCGGCGCGTCCAGCGAGCGCGGGCTCTGGCCGATATACATCTCGCCCTTGGAATTGAACTTGATGCCGTCCGGCCAGATGTGCGGCTGGTTGGGGAAGAGGTCGTTCAGGTTCAGGAACACCCGGCGGTTCTCCAGCGAGCCGTCGCCCTTGATGTCGAAGGCGATGATGCGGTTGTCCTCGGTCTCCACCAGATAGAGGATCTTGCCGTCGTTGGAGACGACGAGTCCGTTGGCATTGTGCAGGTCGGCGGCGACCAGCTTCACCTTGCCGGCCTTGGTGATGTAATAGGCCGAGGCGTCGATCAGCGGCCCGCCCTTGCCGGAGCCGGTGAAATAGATGTTGCCCTTCTTGTCCGGCGCGAAGTCGTTGGGGCCGACGAAGCCGTGGCCCGCCGTATCCTTGCTGTAGGGCTTCAGCGTCTTGCCGTCGGGCGAGATCCGGCCGATCGAATTGGAATCGTAGCAGGTGACGACGAAGTTGCCTTGCGCGTCCGGCAACACCGCGGAGGGTCCGCAACCGTCCTGCTTCCAGAACACCGTGTTCTTCTGGCCGTCCCAGGTCATCACGGTCTGGCGGCCGTATTCCACGTAATAGAGCTTGTCGTGGTACCAGATCGGTCCCTCGGCAAACCAGGCATCGGGGTTGATCACCTTGACGTCGTCCGCAGTGGCCGCCGCCGAGAAGCCGAGCGACAGCGCGAGCGCGAGCAGAGTCCGCCTCATCAGAGCCTCCTGTCAGATGCCCGCTTTTGTTCGTGCAGGCTTATATGTCGGGAGCGCGCAGGATAGGGGAGCGCCCGTCGGGCGATTGTCGCCGATGGGACCTGCCGGCGAACGCGTATGGCTTTAAACCGTCACATCCCCGTGCGCCGGGTCCGGCGGGTTTCATATCGAGGCGCGCGCATGACCGCCATGAGCGAAAATCGCAGGCCGGGGCGCCCTGGCGGGGTTTAGGATTCGCCCCGAGATTATGAACGCCCCGCCCGACACCGCTCCCGCTCAGCAAGCCACCGAAGCGAAGTTCGCGACTGAACGCGACCCGCGGCTGCGCATCCTCATTCCGCTGGTGGTCGCCTTCGCCTTCCTGATGGAGCAGATCGACAGCACCATCATCACCACGGCGATCCCGCAGATGGCGCGGGACCTCGACACCACCGTCCTCCGCATGAACCTCGCCGTGACGGCCTATGTGCTGACGCTGGCAGTTTTCATTCCCGTCAGCGGCTGGTTCGCCGACCGCTTCGGCGCCCGGAGGATCTTCGCCCTGGCGCTCCTGGTCTTCACCGTGAGCTCGGTGCTCTGCGGCATGGCGCAGAGCTTCGGCATGCTGGTCGCCACCCGCGCCCTGCAGGGGCTGGGCGGCGCCATGATGACGCCGGTGGGAAGGCTGATCCTGCTCCGCAGCTTTCCCCGCAGCCAGCTCTTCACCGCCATGATCTATATGAGCCTCCCGGCGCTGATGGGACCCGTGATCGGGCCGCTGCTGGGCGGCGTCCTCACCAGCTACGTTTCCTGGCGCTGGATTTTCTACATCAATATCCCGTTCGGCCTCGTGGGCATCGCGCTGGCGCTGCGCTACGTCGATCCGTTCAGGGCCGAGGCGCGGGTCGGTTTCGACTTCCGCGGCTTCCTGATGGTCGGCGCCGGCCTCGCTTTGGTGCAGTTCGGCATCGAGAACATGACCCGGCCGATCCTGCCCGGGCCGGTGCTTGCGCTCCTCATGCTGCTCGCCGCGGCGCTGCTGGTCGGTTTCGCTTGGCATGCCAGGCGCACCGCGCATCCCGCCGTCGATCTCTCGCTCTTCCGCTTCCGCTCCTTTCGCATCGGGACCCTCATCGGCGGGCTCTGCCGCATCGGTATGAATGGCGTGCCGTTCCTCCTGCCGGTGATGCTGCAGGTCGGCTTTGGCATGAGCCCGGTCCGCTCGGGCTCGCTCACCTTCTTCACCAGCATCGGCGCCCTCGCCATCCGCTCGATCTCGACCCGGCTCTTGAAAGGTCTCGGCTTCGACCGGGTGCTGCTGGGGAGCGCGGTGGCCGGTGCCGCCACGATGGCGGGCTTCGCGCTCATCGGGCCGGAGACGCCGGCATGGGTGATCGCGCTCTATGTGACGGTCTTCGGCCTCATCCGCTCTGCGCAGTTCATGTCCTCGAACACGCTCGCATATGCCGACATGCCGGGCGAGCAGTTGAGCCGCGCCACCAGCCTCGGCGGCGTTATGCAGCAGCTCACCGTCAGCCTCGGCGTCTCGCTCGGTGCCACCTTGCTCGGCCTCGCCGCCGGGTCGGAGCATCGCCTGACGGTCGAAGGCTTCCATCAGACCTTCCTGCTGATCGCACTCATTCCCCTCATCGCCGCGCCGGGATTCCTGTTCCTGCATCCCGAGGACGGCGCCAAGGTCAGCGGACACGTGCGACGCCCCGTGCCATAATCCTCACAGAGATCATTCGGGGATCATTCGGGGATCATTCGGGGGAACACCTGTGCTCGAGCTGACGACGCGCTTCGACCTGACGCTGGACGCGGTGCGCAGCGTCGCCTGGGCGGGCGAGGGGATCGCGCTCGCCAAATCGGCTGAACAAAAGATCGCCGCGCGCCGTGCCGATTTCGAGGCGCTGATGGCGACCGGCCATGGCATCTATGGCGTCAACCAGGGCCAGGGCGAGATGATCCGCTACCGGCTCGACGCCGAGCAGATTCAACGCCTCGCCCGGCTGAAGCCGTTCCCGGCCGCGGTCTCTTTCGGCGACTACTTCCCGGACCGGGTGGTCCGCGCCATGCTGTTGGCGCGCTTCGCCAATATCCTCGAGGGCCATGCCTTCGCGACGCCACGCCTCGCCGCGGCCTTGGTCGCGATGCTGAACGAAGGCCCGCTGCCGCGCGTCGCCGCAACGGGCCAGGGCGGGGCGGGGGAGATCCTCGCCACCTATCCGCTCTACGCCGCGCTCTCGGAGAAATTCGAGCTTGAGCCCGGCGAGCGCAGCACCCTCATCAACGGCTCGCCCTGCGCCGCGGCTTTGATCGCCGATGCGGCTTTGGTGGCGCGCCGGCGCCTTGTCCTTGTGCAGGAGGTGCTGGCGCTCGCCATCGTTGCCTTCGGCGCGCCGCGGGAACATTACGATCCGGCCCTGGGTCCGCTCTGGGGCGGTCCGCATCACGCGGCGGCATTCCAGGCGCTGGAGGCATTGCTCGGGCCGCGCGGCGCCGAAACGCGCAGCCACCAGGCGCCGGTCAGCTTCCGCATCGTCCCCGCCGTCCTCGCCCAGGCCCATGCGGCGGTGACGCAGGCCGAGGATGCGGCAACGACGTCGCTCGCCTCGGTCACCCACAACCCGACCTTCCTGGAGCCCGACGCCGAGCACCCGCACGGACGCTGCGCCAGCACCGGCGGCTTCCACAACGCCTTGGCGGCGCCGGCGATCGACGCCGTCACCGGCGTCTGGGCGGATCTCTGCCTCATCGCCGAGCGATTGACCGTCGGCCTGCTCAACGGCCGCGCCTCCGGCTTCCCGGATTTCCTGCTGCCGCCGCGCGGCGTCGGCGAGTCCGACGGCCATGGCGCTCTGGGCTATCTGCCGATGGCGATCGCCGGTTTCGTCGAGGAGGCCCGCGCTTTGGCGCAGCGCACCTTCATTCCCGCGGTCGATGCGTCGGTCTTCGGCCAGGACGATGTGGCCGCGCCGGCCTTCCTCGCCTGGCCGAAGGCGGAGAAAGCGGGGCAGGTGCTCGATCGTGCCCTGGCCGTGCTCGCGGTCGTCGCATCCCAGGCGTTGCACCTGACCGGCCGCGCCGCGCCCGCGCCGCTCAATGATCTAGTGATGACGATCCGTGCGGCAGTACTGCCGGTCGAAGCAGACCGCGT
>DATKNM010000012.1:0-5869 GCA_035541335.1 Binatia bacterium | reverse complement strand
CGCCCTGGACATCGCCTGGGATGACGGCCCGAACGCCGCCATAGGCTCCGCCGAGGTCTGGGCCGCGCTCCGCGCCGCCAGCACCCAGAAGGGCGCGGTTGCCAAGGCGGAAGGCGATGCCGACAAGGCGCTCGGCGACGGCGACCGGCTCGACGCCGACTACGAGATGCCGTTCCTCGCTCATGCGGCCATGGAGCCGATGAATTGCGTCGCGCACGTGACTGCCGACGGCTGCGAGCTCTGGATCGGCACCCAGGTGATGACCCGCGTGCAGTCGGAGGTGGCGAAAGCCCTGGGACTTCCGCCCGAGAAGGTGATCGTGCACCAGCACCTGCTCGGCGGCGGCTTCGGCCGACGCCTTGAGCCCGACATGGCGATCATCTCCGCCCGCATCGCGCAAAAAGTGGACAGCCCGCTCAAAGTGATCTGGTCGCGGGAGGAGGACATCCGCCACGACGTCTATCGTCCGGTCTATCGCGACGTCATGTCCGCAAGCCTGAAGGACGGCCGGATCAATGCTTGGACTCATCGTGTCACCGGTTCCGCGGTGATCGCCCGCTGGTTCCCGCCGGCTTACAGCAAGGACATCGACATCGACGGCGTCGACAGCGCCGCCGATATTCCCTACGGCATCCCGAATCTGCGGGTCGAGTTCGTGCGCAAGGAACCGGGCGTTGTCACCACCGGCTTCTGGCGCGGCGTCGGCCCGAACAACAACGTCTTCGCGGTCGAGAGTTTCATCGACGAGCTGGCGCATAAGGCGGGGAAGGATCCGGTCGCCTTCCGCATCGCGATGCTCGACAAGACGCCGCGCCTCAAAGCCGCGGTGCAGATGGCGGCGGAGAAGTCCGGTTGGGGCGGGGCCTTGCCGCCGCGAGCCGGACGCGGCATCGCCGCCCAGGTTTCCTTCGGCAGCTTCATCGCCACGGTGATCGAGGCGGAGGCGGACGCCGATGGCGAGGTGAAGCTCCGTCGCATCGTCTCCGCGGTCGATACGGGCATCCCGGTCAATCCCGACACGATCGTCGCGCAAATCCAGGGCGGGCTGGTCTTCGGGCTGACGGCCGCGTTGTTCGGCGAGATCACCATAGACAAGGGCCGGGTGCAGCAGAGCAATTTCCACGACTATCGCATGCTGCGGATCAACGAGGTCCCGGCGATCGAGGTTCACCTCATCGAGAGCGGCGAGCGCCCGGGCGGCATCGGCGAGGCCGGGGTCAATCCCTGCGCGCCGGCCCTGGCTAACGCGCTCTTCGCGGCGACGGGCATACGCCTCCGCCGCATGCCGATCGACCGCGATGCCCTCGCGGGGAGGAAGCCGGCATGAGGCGGTCGGTGAAACGCGGCGTCGGCATCGCCGTCCTGGTTGTCGTTATTGTCGTGCTCGCCGGCGTCGGCTGGATCGTCTTCGGCCCTGGCCCGCTCGATTTCGCCGGCGGCACGACGGTGCCGCTGGAAAGCTACAAGGACGGCACGCCCACCGGCGTCCCCGCGGCGCTTGCCAATGCAAGTCTCATCGAGCGCGGCCAATATCTGGCCGAGGCCGGCGACTGCGCCGCCTGTCACACCGTCAAGGGCGGCAAGCCTTACGCCGGCGGCTTCGCGTTCAAGCTGCCTTTCGGCACGCTCTATTCCTCGAACATCACGCCCGACAAGGAGACCGGCATCGGTAATTGGAGCGATGCCGATTTCCTCCGTGCCGTGCACAAAGGCATCGCGGCTGACGGGACGCGGCTCTATCCCGCGTTTCCCTATGCCGCCTACACCTACATGACCGACGAGGACGCGCTGGCGATCAAGGCCTATCTCTTCAGCCTGCCGCCCGTCCATGCCGAGACGCCGCCGAACACCTTCACCTTCCCGTTCAATCAGCGCTGGCTGATGGCCTTCTGGTCGATGTTCTTCAACCCGGACGAACGCTTCCATCCCAACACCGGACGGAGTCCGGACTGGAATCGAGGCGCCTATCTTGCCGAGGCGCTCGGCCATTGCGGCGACTGCCACACGCCGCGCAATCCCATGCAGGCGCTGGACAACCGGCAGAAGTTCAAGGGCGCCGTCGCCGCGGGCTGGCGGGCCTACAACATCACACCCGACAAGGAGACCGGCGTCGGCGCCTGGAGCGACGAGACCCTCGCCGCTTTCATCCACACCGGTCATGTCGATGGCTACGGCACCGCTTCCGGCCCCATGGGCGAGGCGATCGACAACAGCCTCAGCCATTTGCGGCCTGAGGACATCAAGGCGCTCGTGGTCTATCTCCGCACCGTGCCGCCGCTGGCCGATCCGGACCTGCCGGCGCCGCGCCAGGCGCCAGCCGCCGCTGCGCCGAAGCAGGGACCTGCCGAGGCCGACGCCCGCGGCGCAGCACTCTTTGCCGGCGCCTGCGCCAGCTGCCATGGCTGGACCGGCAAGAGCCCGGTGCTCGACATCGCCACCTTCACCGGCGCCCGCGCGGTCAACGATCCCACCGCGCGCAACGTCGCCCAGGCGGTGGTCTGGGGTGTCACGCGGCAGACGGCGACCGGGCCGGCGGTCATGCCGGCCTTCGGCCACGCCTATTCCAATGTCGAGATCGCCGCGATCGCCAACTACGTGACACGGCGCTTCGGTGCGACGCCATCCGCGATCACCGCCGACGAGGTGGCGCAGATCCGGGGCGAGGCGGCGCAGTAGCCGCGCGTATAGACGGCTATTCGAATCTCTTGGCAAGCTGCTGCAGCGAGAGGCGCGTGCCGGCCGCGTTGTCCTCCGGCTTGAGGCCTGGCGGTAGGTTACTGCAGAGGAATGTGACCTCGGTGCCGGCGGCTACTGGCGCAAAGCCGATCTCGATCCGCATCGTGCCGGCAAACCCCGGGTCGTCGCTGATGAAGGTGACCGCTTCCACGATCCGTCGTGACGGTGCGAGTTCCAGGAATCGAACCTCCACCCGGTCTTCCTTTGCCGTGGTCTTGCCGCGAAACCGCGTCTCGTCCTCGGAATAGAACAGCGACAGGACATAGCCGCCGCCGACCCGGCCATCGAACCGGTGCAGCACGCCACGCATCCCCGGCGGCGGCAGCCATTGCATCAGGACGTCCGGGTCCATGAAGGCGGCGTAGACCGCAGCCGGCGATGCCTTCACCGTCTGCGCCGTCCGTGTCGATGCCGGACTTGCCATCGAACCGTCTCTCTAGAGGGAACGGCGCAGCGCCGTGACCGCGGCGTGTATCGCGTCGTCGCGAATCCGCGGCAGCAGGGCATCGAGCACGGCGTCGACCGGTTCGGCCGCCGAGGGAGCGCTCGTTTCGTCGACGCCGAGGCGCCATAACGCGTAATCGGCCAGGCCGAGCCGCTCGGGCGCCAGACCCGGCCGGATCGATGCCAGCGCTGCGGCGATCTCCTCGGGTGCCGCGAAGCCCGCATAGGCATCGACCGCCTCCTCTAGATAACAGACCTCCGAGGCCGGCGGGTTATCCTCGCCGCCGTCGCCGTCGCGCTCGGTGACGAGTGCCGTCATCGGCACGTCATGCGGCTGCGGATGGATGGTCTCGAGGGCGAACATGGAATAGCCGATGCCGATGGCGCTGGCATCCTTGCCGAGCTTCGACAGCGTGCGGTCGAAGAAGCCGCCGCCATAGCCGAGCCGGTACCGCCCCGCATGATCCGCCGCATAGCCGACGATCGGCGCGATCAGGGTCCGCGGCGCGACCTCGGTGGGATCGGCGGGCACTGGAATATCCCAGAAGCCGCGTTCCATTTGGCAGCCACGATGCCAGGGCCGGAAGCGCAGCGGCTCGCCGAGCTTGGTTGCGACCGGCAGGCAGACCGCGACGCCCGCTTGATCGAGCTTCCGCATCAGCGGCCGCAGGTCCGGTTCCGCCTTGATCGGCCAGTAGAACGAGATCGGCGCCGGTCGCGTCTTCAGCACCGGCTCCAGCCGTTCCATCAACCGCTGCGCCAGTGCGGCGCGCTCCGGCGGCGCGATTGCGACGCGCGCCGCCAGCAGCTTCTGCCGCGCCATGCGCCGCCAAGCCTTGATCTCCGTCCAGCTCATCCGATACGGCTCGCATCGGCGCGGATCGTGGCGATCGCCTCCGCCATCAAGCGAGCGACTCTCTCGGCCGCCGGCCGGACCGCGCTCACCCTCCCGACGCCGTCGCCGGCGAAGAGCGCCATGGCCTCCAGGTCGCCGGTCGTCGTGCGAAGCGGCGAATCCGTGCTGTACCGCCAGAGCGGCCGGCCCTCCTCGTCGCCGATCTGCTCCCGCGGCAGCTGGTCAGGGCGATGGCCCCAGAGCTTCCCGCCCGCCGCCTCGGTGACGCTGTTCTTGAGCACGCGCACCGGCGAGTGCGGCGGCCAGTTGATGGCGAAGAGATCGGTGTGCACCGTCGCTCCCGGCCCGGCCTCGACGATCCGCTGCTTGTGATAGTCATGGGCGAAGGATTCCGCGCTCGCCAGGAACACGGTGCCGCACTGGACCCCGTCGGCGCCCAGCGCGAGCGCTGCCGCGAGGCCGCGACCGTCGACGATCCCGCCCGAAGCCGCGATCGGCACCTCGACCGCATCGGCCACTTCCGGCAGCAAGGTCGAGAGACCGCGATGGCCGCGCACATGCCCGCCGGCCTCGACACCCTGCACGATGATGACGTCGGCGCCGGCATCCTCCGCCCGCACGGCGTCCTCGACCGACCCCACCTGGTAGAGCACCAGGCAGCCGGCGCGCTTCGCCTTGGCGATCGCCGCGACATCGACGTCCCAAAAGAAGCACATGGCGGGGACGCCGGCCGCAAAGCAGGCGGCAAGCTCGCCTTCCAGCAGCTTCGGGTCGGTGGCGGAGGGGATGAGGTTGACGCCGAACGGCCGGTTCGTTTTCTGCCTGACCGCCGCGATCTCGCGCTCGATCAGCGCCGGGCTCTCCCGCACCATGCCGAGCAGGCCGAAACCGCCGGCCGACGACACCGCCGCCGCCAGCTCCGCCCGCGACGGCCCGCCCATCCCGGCGGAGATGATAGGATAGCGGCAGCCGAGGCGCTCGATCAGCGGTGTCGCGATGGTCTCGGGCATCGAAGGTCCCCTCGTCTTATCGTGTCGCGATAGACTTGGCATGGCCGGGGGTTACTAGTCCATTTGCATTCTAGTCCATTTGCATTATTGCACGCCCCCGCGGCGAGGCGCTGCACTCTCGCGAGCAATGTCAGCAGCGCGGGGGCGCGACAAGTCATGCGAAACGGCGGCAAGCGAAGACATCGAACGGCGGCGCTCTGCCTCGGGCTCGCGGTCCTGCTCGGCGCCTGCGAAATGCCGCCCCCGCCCGGCGGCATGCGGCTCATGAGCTACAAGCTGATCAGCGACGAGGCCGTGGTCGATCCCGCGACGGGGGAGACCATCGTCACCTCGCATTGGCAGTACGAGAACGGCGAGACCACCACCACGTCCAAGCGCTATCCGCGCGGCACCGAATGGCGGCGGAACGATCATCCGGCGGATCGCCACGAGTTTGTGGATTGAAGGCTGCATCCATGCGTTGAGGCGGGAGACTATCCATGAAGACCATTGGTGTCGCGGCCCTGGCGGTCACGCCCTGCCGCGCATCGCCGGCGTCCGGTTGACAGCCATGCCCCTTCGGTCCCAGGCTTCTCCTGGGACGGTTGTCATGGCTGTCGAGGGTGGGCATGGCAACGCACAGGGTGGCGGAAACGCTGGTCGGCTGTATCTACGATGCCGCCGTCGATCCCGTATTGTGGTCCGACGCGATCGGGCGGATCGTCGAGGCCACGCATTGCCGCAGCGGCGTGCTCTACGAGCACGACATGGCCACGCAGCAATCGCGGCCGCTCGGCTTCCATCGTTTCGACGACACGTTCATGCGCGATTACGAGTGCCACTA
>DATKNM010000011.1:0-4205 GCA_035541335.1 Binatia bacterium | reverse complement strand
CTTGATGTCGGTCGCGTTGCCGCTGTCGCTCTGCAAGCGCCAGACGAAGCCCTGGGCCTGGTCCGCAAGCGCGTTGATCTCGTCGAGCTGGTTCATGAAGTCCGCAAGCTGCGGATGATCGGTCGCCTCGACCGTCACGCCGACATTCATCTGCGCGATGTGCCACCCTGGATGAGAATTGGCGGACATGACCGCTCCCCCGATAATCTCCCTTGAGGAGAATATCGGGGGCGAAGCGGTCGGAATCAAGCAGGCGAGCTGAGAACCTACGCCGCGAGCGGCGTCGCGTGCCAGCGGACGCGGCCTGCCGCGCGGGGGCGGGGCTCCGGCTCGTGCACGATCGGCAAGGCGCGGGTGAGCGGCGGGCCGGCCCGGCCCGGGGTCACGACCATCTCGCTCGCCTGGCGGAACACCTCGTAGATGCCGGGATGGGCGACGACCAGGACGGGGCCCGGCCGCTGCAGCGCGGCGTTCATCGCGGCGATCGCGCGACGCTGGAAGCGTTCGGCGGATTCGGCGCCTTCCGGGGTGATGCCCTGGCGCCAGGCTTCCAGCCAGCCGCCGACCGGCGCGCCGTCCAGGCTGCCGAAGCAGCAATCCTTGAGCCCGTCGATGACGACGACCGGCGCATGGATATGCGCGGCGACGATCTCCGCCGTGGTGAGGGCACGGTGCTGCGGGCTGGTGCAGATGGTCTTCACGCCGACGCCGCGCAGCATTTCGCCGGCGCGGCGCGCCTCGGCCAGGCCGCGGCCGTTCAACGGCGCGTTGATGCGACCGGCCAGCTTGCCGGCGCGATCCCAGTCGGTCTCGCCGTGATGAAGGAAGAAGAAGCGGGCGTCCTGTTGGCGGGTGGCGAGGGTCATGCTGGTACTCCCCAATCTTGATCACTCAATGCTCGTCTCACTCTCGAACCCCGCCAATCCACTGCCCACCGGGTCGAAAGTCCGCATGTCGAAGCTCAATGGCCGCGTCATGCTTTGGTTTCACGCCCCAATGGATCTACGCGAAGGGGCGGCGTTCCATGCGAAATGTGATAGTTGCGGAATGCGGCGCGAATGGGGCATCGGATTGACGATGACGAGACATCGCCCCGGCATGACATCACCTGGGCGTGCAGCGCAACATCACGAAACTCGTGATCGCCGTCAGAATATCTTATGCAATCTGTCGCGAGATCGGGTCGCTTCGTTCAACGAAGCGTGACCGGCGTCACGCCGCCGCGGCGGTTCCCGGCTGCAGGCGTTGATAGAGATCGAGTGCGGCGCCGCACATGCGCTCCCGGCTGCGCTGGTCGCGCAGATTATCGATGACGCGACGGCTCATGGCTTCGCGACGATCCGCCGCAAGGCCGAGCGCCTCGCGGATCGCCCAAGAAAGGGCCATTGGGTCATTGGGCGGTGCGATCCAGGCCATCTCGTTGCTGGAGAGCAGGTCGCGGATCACCGGAAAGTCGCTGGCGACGATCGGCCGTCCGAGCGCCATCGCCTCGATCACGGCGCGGTTGTGGACGCCGGGCGTGAGATAGGGCGCCACGACGACATCGGCCAGCATCAGCGCCGCCGGCATGTCGCGGGATTCCTCGGCCAGCAGAACGCGGTCGGAGAGGCCGAGCTGGGCCACTTCCTTCGCAAGCTGGTGGCGGAAGCCCGGCCCGTCGCCGTCCGGTCCCACCATGATGCAGCGGAGATCGACGTCGCGGATCAGGCTCAACGCTTCCACCAGCACGGCGTGGCCGCGCTCCCTGGCAAAGCGCCCGGGCAGCATGACCACGGGCCGGTCGTCCGGCACGCGCCAGAGCTGCGCCTGCTGGATCACCCGATGCGCCGAGACCTGGGCGGAATCGAAGCGCGTGAAGTCGACACCGAACGGGACCACGCTGATGCGGTCCTTCACCAGCGGCAGGGCCTGCTGCAGCTCGCGCTGGGTGAGGTCGGAGAGGACGACGATCTCGTCGGCGCGCTCCAGGGCCGTGCGCTGGCGTTTGGAGAGCCGCGAGATCCGTTCCAGGTCCTCGCTGAAGCCCGCGACCAGCTTGACGCCGGCCTCGGCGGCGGCGGCCTGGGCGATCAGCAGCAGGTCGAGGCCGTGGGCGTGGAGCACATCGACGTCGCTCTCGGAGAGCAGCTTGGCGAGGCGCTTCGCCGCACCGAAGCCGCTGAAGGGTGCGCGTCCGTCGAGCCGGATCTCCACCGAGGGCACGCCGTGGCGCTGCAGCTCGTGCGCCGCCCCGCCGGCGTGATAGGCGATCGCCGCGCGGCCGCCACCGTCGTTGAGCGCCACCGCGAACTCGATCGCCATACGCGCCTCGCCGCTATGGTCGAGTCGACGCAGCAGGTGCAGGACCGAGGCGCCAGCATGCGCCCTTTGAGCCGAGCCGCGGCTGAGGTATGGAGTCGTTGCTGCAGTTTCGACCGACATTCTGCCTGAGGTGCTTAAGCTTGGCTGCGTGTGCGTGAGGCGCTGGGGCTGCGGCGCGAGCAAGATCGCTGGACAGGTATTTTACCGGGATGAGCGAAACCAATCCATCTGAAATCGACCGCGAGCATTCCGGGAACGGCGACTCGGGATTGCGACAGTTGCAGATCGAACACGGTTCGTTTCTCGCCTATCGGCGACGTTTCGCATCGGGCGACGGGATGGCGCGGCCGGGAATCGTCTTCCTGGGTGGATTCAAGTCGGACATGACCGGCAGCAAGGCCTCGGCGCTCGATCATTTCTGCTACGCGCAAGGTCTTAACTTCCTGCGCTTCGACTATTCCGGCCACGGCGCCTCGGGCGGCGACTTCCTGGAAGGCTCGATCTCGCGCTGGACCGCCGACGCGCTGGCGGCGATCGACCACCTGACCGAGGGGCCGCTGATCCTGGTCGGCTCCAGCATGGGCGGCTGGATCATGCTGCTGGCAGCACTCGCACGGCATGAGCGCGTGAAGGGCCTGGTCGGCATCGCCGCCGCACCGGACTTCACCGAGGAGCTGATCTGGCCCGACCTCTCGGCGGGCGAACGCGCGCGACTCGTCGCCGAGGGCCGGATCGAACAGCCGTCGGAATATTCCGCCGAGCCCTATGTCATCACGCGGACGCTGATCGAGGACGGCCGCCGGCACCTGCTGCTCGGCGGCCCGATCGCGATCACGGCTCCGGTCCGCTTGCTGCACGCCCTCGCCGATCGCGACGTGCCCTATCGCATGTCGCTGCGGCTTGGCGAACGGCTGATGTCGGATGACGTCGTGACCACGCTGATCAAGGACGGCGACCACCGCCTGTCGCGGCCGCAGGATCTGGAGCGGCTCTGCGCGGCGGTGATGGAGGTGGTTCAGCTTTCCGAATCGAGCAGCGCGCGCAGCCCCGCGCGATAGCTCGGATACTTCAGTCGGACGTCGAGCTCGTGCTTGATGCGGTCGTTCTTCACGCGCTTGTTGTCGTCGTAGAAGCTGCGCGCCATCGGCGAGAGTGCCGCCGTCTCGAACGGCACTTCGGGCGGCGGCGGAACACCCAGCAGATCGCAGGCGAAGGCGATCACCTCCGCCGGATCGGCGGGATCGTCGTCGCAGACATTGTAGGCGGCGCCGGGATCGGGCCGCGCCATCGAGGCCAGGATCACCTGGGCGATGTCTTCCACATGGATCCGGCTGAAGACCTGGCCGGGCTTTAGGATGCGCCGCGCCTTGCCGCTCCGCACGGTGTCGAGTGCGGAGCGGCCGGGACCATAGATTCCGGCCAGGCGGAAGAGATGGGCCGGGTTCGGCAGCGCGCGCCAGCCGGCTTCCGCGGCGACGCGGCGCCGGCCGCGCTCTCCCGTTGGCACGAGTTCGCCTTGCTCATCGACCCAGCCACCGGCCCGGTCACCATAGACGCCGGTGGTGGAGAGATAGCCGATCCAGGCGAGATGGGGCGACGCCGGGGCAATCGCCGGGCCATGGACATCGAGCACCGGATCGCCGGTCTCATCCGGCGGCACGGAGGAGAGGAGATGGGTCGCCGCCGCGAGATGCCGGTCGAGACCGTCGATCGGGCGATCGCGATCGAATAGCAACGGCGCAATGCCCATCGCCCGCAGCGCGTCTGCCCGCGCGGCATCGCGACAGGTTCCGGTCACGCGCCAGCCCCGGGCCAGCAGCGCCTTGGCCAATGCCGCGGCGCTGTAACCGAGGCCGAAGCAGAAGAGATGCGGCGACGGCGACGCCATGGCGTTTAAGCTTTTC
>DATKNM010000010.1:0-14936 GCA_035541335.1 Binatia bacterium | reverse complement strand
GTGAAGCTCGCCGATCTCGGCAACGTGCTCAACAGCGTCGAGAACGACAAGACCGCGAGCTGGCTCAACGGCGAGCGGTCGATCGTGCTCGCGATCCAGCGCCAGCCCGACGCCAACACCGTCGCCGTCATCGACTCCATCCGCGGCCTGCTGCCGAGCATCCAGGCGGAGATTCCGTCCTCGGTCCATGTCCAGACCCTGATGGATCGTTCGGATTCGATCCGCGCCTCGGTGAAGGACGTGCAGTTCACGCTCTTCGTGGTGATCTCGCTGGTCGTGCTGGTGATCTTCCTGTTCCTCAGGAACCTGACCGCCACCGTCATTCCGGCGATGGCCCTGCCGGTGTCGCTGATCGGCACCTTCGGCGGCATGTACCTGCTGGGCTATTCGATCGACAACCTGTCGCTGCTGGCGATCACGCTCTCGGTCGGCTTCGTGGTCGATGACGCGATCGTCATGCTGGAGAACATCGTCCGCCACGTGGAGAACGGGGAGCGGCCGTGGATGGCGGCCTTGCGCGGCTCCCGCGAGATCGCCTTCACGATTCTCTCGATCACCCTCTCGCTGGTCGCGGTCTTCATCCCGGTCCTCTTTATGGGCGGGATCGTCGGCCGCCTGTTCCGCGAGTTCGCGGTCACCATCAGCATGACCATCCTCATCTCCGGCCTGGTCTCGCTGACCCTGACGCCGATGCTGTGCAGCCGGTTGCTCCGGCCGGGCGGCCACGGCGGCAGCCATGGATTCATGTACCGCGCGCTCGAATCCTGCTTCGACGCGATGCTGAAGGCCTATAGCGTGACGCTGAGCCTGGCGCTCCGCCATCGCCTGACCGTGCTGGCGATCACCCTGGGCTCGATTGCCCTCAGCGCCTATCTGATCGGCGCCGTGCCGAAGGGCTTCTTCCCGATCGAGGATACCGGCCTCATCTCGGTCTCGGTCGAGGGGCCGGAGGACATGTCCTTCGCCGCCATGACCAAGGCCCAGAAGCAGGTGGCGGAGATCATCCACCAGGATCCCGCGGTCACGGTGGTGAACTCCACGGTCGGCACCTCCGGTTTCGGCTCCGGCGGCGAGAACCAGGGCTCGATGTTCGTCGCCCTGAAGCCACTCGCCGAGCGCAAGGCCTCGGTGCAGCAGATCATCCAGCGGCTGCGCGGCAAGCTCGGGCACATCGCCGACGTCAACGTCTACTTCCAGCCGATCCAGAATATCCAGGTCGGCGGCCGCTCGGCGAAGAGCCTCTACCAGTTCACGCTCCAGGCGGTCGATCTCGAGGAGCTGGAGAAGTACGCGCCGGAGATGGAGAAGCGCATGGCGGCGCTGCCGATCCTGCAAGGCGTCAATTCCGATCTCGAGGTCAACAATCCGCAGTTCATGGTCGATTACGACCGCGACCGGGCGGCGGCGCTCGGCGTCACCATCGACGAGATCCGCAACACGCTCTACGGCGCCTTCGGCACCAACCAGGTCGCGACCATCTACAAGCCGACCAATTCCTACGAGGTGATCCTGGAGGCGCTACAGCCGAACGCGATCAGCGAGAACGTGCTGTCGCAGATCTACGTCCACAGCAGCTCCGGCGCACTGGTGCCGCTCGATTCCGTCGCCACCATCCACCGCCGGGCCGGCCCGTTGAGCGTGCAGCACCAGGCGCAGCTCCCGGCGGTCACCATCTCCTTCGATCTTGCGCCCGGCGTCTCGCTCGGCGCCGCCACCAAGGCCATCGAGCAGCAGGAGCGCGACCTGAAGCTCCCGGCCGGCGTCTCCGGCAGCTTCCAGGGCACCGCCCAGGTGTTCCAGGATTCATTGCGCGGCCAGGGTCTCCTCCTGCTGGCGGCGGTGTTCGTGATCTACGTAGTGCTCGGCATCCTTTATGAGAGCTTCATCCACCCGATCACGATTCTCTCCGGCCTGCCGGCGGCAGCCTTGGGCGCGCTGCTGACAATCATGCTGGTCCCGCCCGAGCATGGCGGTGGCAATCTCAACGTCATCTCGATCATCGGCATCGTGATGCTGATCGGCATAGTCAAGAAGAACGCGATCATGATGATCGACGTCGCCCTGGTCCGCCGCCGCGAAGGCGCCAGCGCCGAGACGGCGATCCACGAGGCCTGCCTGCTCCGCTTCCGGCCGATCATGATGACCACCATGGCGGCGATCATGGGCACGCTGCCGATCGCGCTCGGCCACGGCGCCGGCGCGGAGCTCCGGCAACCGCTCGGCCTCGCCGTGGTCGGCGGTCTCATCGTCTCCCAGCTGCTGACGCTCTACATCACGCCGGTGATCTATATCTACTTCGAGCTCCTGGCCGGCCTCTTCCGCCACGAAGCACCCGTCGCGCAGCCGGCGCCCGGCGAGTGATTCCTGGGCGAATAATCCCTCAGATGAGGTGTGCCGTCTCGGCGACGGCGTGCAGCGCCGCCCGCAGCAGCGGATCGCCGTCCAGCGCCTCAGCCGCGACGCCGATCGCTTTCAACGCCTCGACATAGAGCGCCGTCATGTGCGGTGAGCCGATCACCGCGACCGCAGCCCGCGCGCCCGCGGTCGCGTCGCGCAGCTCGGCGCCGATCAGCAGGCCGGAGAGATAGGAGGCGAGCGCGCCGGGCGCCAGCTCGCCGAAGAGGCCCAAGCTGCGCACGCTGAACAGGCGATGCAGCAGCCCGCCCGCGCTGCTGTCGGCGGTGGCGGCGAGGCCCTTGCGGAAGGCGGCATCGTCGTGTGGCGCATCCTTCTGCATCAACTGGGCGAGGGTGCCGCTGCCGGAAAGCTGAGCAAAGATCTCGCCGGTCATGTAGGTGCGGAAGCCGGCGACGCCGCGCGCCTTCACTTCGGCCCATTTGCAATGGGTTCCGGGCAGCACGCAGAGTTTATCTGACCGGGTCTTCAGCCAGAAGCCGTAGAGCTGGGTCTCCTCACCCCGCATCACGTCCGGCCGCCCGTCGTTGCGCGCGGCCAGGCCCGGCACGATCCGGACGGCATGTCCGTCGAGATCAGGCAGAGCCGTCAGCGCACCGGCAAGATCGGCGAAGGCACAGGGTGTCGGCAGGTAGGGCGCCTCGCGCCAGCCGAGCTTGCTGCCGACCATGCCGGCCATCAGCACCGGGGCCTTCGGCGCGGCCTTCAGCCAGTCGCCGACGAAGGTGCGGAACGAGGCCTCGAAGGCTTGGTCCTTTACACCCAGCAGGCCGTCGTGGTCGGTGCGATGATCGAGCACCGCGCCGGCGCGATCGACCGCCCAGGCGCGCCGGTTGGTGGTGCCCCAGTCGGCGAAGATCGCAGCAATGTCGGTCATCGGATTTTGGTCAGGGATCGGGGGTTCAAAGCACCGCGACGCCGCCATAGGCGAAGCCGTCATCGGCAGGCGCCGCGAGAGTGTTCCGGAGCGGGGCTCCGAACTCCTTCATCTCGATCTCGAACATATCGCCGGCCTCGGTCTTGATCCCGTCGGCGAAGCTCAAGGTCGCCGCGCCGAAATAATGGACATGCACGTCGCCCGGCCGGCGGAACTGCGCGTACTTGAAATGGTGGTATTCCAGGTTGGCGATGGTGTGGGACATGTTGCTCTCGCCGGAGAGGAACGGTTTCTGCCAGATGACCTTGCCGCCGCGGATCAAGCGGCTGTCGCCGGTCAGGTGCTCGGGCAGCGGGCCGGTCACCAACTCAGGCCCGACGGCGCAGGCCCGAAGCTTGGAATGCGCCAGCCAGAGATAGTTCTGCCGTTCGGTCACATGGTCCGAGAACTCGTTGCCGAGAGCGAAGCCGAGCCGCCAGGGCTTGCCGTCGGGCGCCACCACATAGAGCGCCACCACTTCCGGCTCCTCGCCGCCGTCGAGGGCGAAGGCCGGCATCGGCAGTGCGGCGCCGGGGCGAACCAGCGCCGAGCCGTCGCCCTTGTAGAACCATTCCGGCTGCACGCCGGGGCCCTTGCCCTTCGGCTTGCCGCCTTCGAGACCCATCTTGAACATCTTCAGGGAGTCGGTGAGGTTTTCTGTCCCGCCGGCAAGCTTGGTGTGCATCTTGTCCCGTGCTTCGGCGCTGCCGAGATGGGTCAACCCGGTGCCGGTGATCAGGCAGTGCGTCGGATCGGGATGGTCCAGCGGCGGCAGCACGCGGCCCTCGGCGAGCGCCTGACGATAATCGATGGTCTCGCCGCCACCGCGGCTCTCAACCTCCTCGGCGAGGCTGCGCCGCGCGGCGATCGCCGCCTGCGCGAGATCGAGCATCGAGCGCACTCCAGGCACGATCGTCGCCTTGCCGTCGGCCACGCGCGCGACCGCGCGTCCCGATTTCAACTCCAGCTGGATCAGATGCATGGGGACGATACTCCTCGCGGCGTCGGACCAATCGATGGGAACCAATCCGGACAGCGTAGCACGGGCGGGACGCCCGATGGTCCGGCACGGGCCGCGTCGACCAGGCCGCGCCGGTACCGCGGTTGACCGGATATGGGAAAACCGCTCCTATCATGACGGGCTTTCGGCTGGCAACGACATTATGTATGACAATTCGCTCCGTTATGCTAACGTTGGCCGCCAGCCGACAAGAGAAACAAGAACGAACTGATAAACCCGACCGGGTTGTTGCGGTGCAATATGTATGACAATACCGGCGATCTGCTGATATTCCGGCTGCCATAGCCATGCGAACCCTTCGCCAGACCGGCCGCGTTGCTGCGGTGCGCAAGAGCAGCCTGCACCACCAGGTGGCGCAGGACATCGGCGCCCGCATCCTGAGGGGCGAGTTCGCGCCGGGCGACCTGCTGCCTAACGAGGCTGAAAGCTGCAAGGCCTACGGCGTCAGCCGCACCGCGGTCCGGGAAGCGATGAAGATGCTGACCGCGAAGGGCCTCATCGTCTCGCGGCCGAAGATCGGCTCGCGGGTCCAGCCGCGGGATTCCTGGAACCTGCTGGATCGCGATGTCCTCGCCTGGTACTGCGCCGCCGCGGACCGCACCCACTTCCTCGCCAGCATGCACGAGGTGCGCGAGATCCTCGAGCCGGAGGCGGCGGCGCTGGCGGCGCGGCATCACACCGCGGCGCAGTTGAAGCCGATCGAGCATGCGCTGACGGTGATGCGCGATGCGCCGGACCTCGCCGCGTGGAACGTGGCCGATGTCCAGTTCCATCTCGGCATCCTCTGGGCCGCGGGCAACGAGCTCCTGGTGCCGTTCGGCTTCCTGATCGAATCCGCGCTCGGCACGATGTTCGACTTCACCGGCCGTCACAATCAGGACTACCGCGAGGCGTATCCGCTGCACGAGGCGATCCTCCAGGCCATCCGCAAGCGGCGGCCGGACGCCGCGCGCAAGGCGGCGCGCCGCTTGCTCGGCGATACCGGCCGGTTGCTGCAGCAGCTGGCTCGCGAAAGGAGCCGCACCCAGCGGCAATCGAAGACCAAGAACGCAGGATCGGGCCCGGCCCGGTCGAGTATCAATGCAAGGAGATACAATGGCTGACGGCGGCAAGCGCAAGCTTCGTTCGCAACACTGGTTCGGCGGCGCGTCGCGCGACGTCTTCATCCATCGGGGCTGGATGCGGAACGAGGGCGTGCCGGATGACCATTTCGACGGGCGTCCCATCATCGGCATCTGCAACACCTTCTCGGAGTTAACGCCCTGCAACGCGCATTTCCGCAAGATCGCCGAGCACGTGAAGCGCGGCGTGCTGGAAGCCGGCGGGGTGCCGTACGAATTCCCCGTGATGAGCCTCGGCGAATCCAACCTGCGCCCGACCGCGATGCTGTTCCGCAACCTCGCCAGCATGGACGTCGAGGAATCGATCCGCGCCAACCCGATCGACGGCGTGATCCTGCTGGTCGGCTGCGACAAGACCACGCCGGCCCTGCTGATGGGCGCCTCGAGCTGCGATCTCCCGACCCTCGCGGTCTCCGGCGGGCCGATGCTGAGCGGGCATTATCGCGGCCAGCTGATCGGCTCCGGCACCTCGGTCTGGGCGTTCTCCGAGGACGTGCGCGCCGGCAAGATGTCGATGGAGGACTACAAGGCGGCGGAGTCCGCCATGTCGCGCTCCGCTGGCCATTGCATGACCATGGGCACGGCCTCGACCATGGCCTCCATGGTGGAGGCGCTCGGCGTCGGCATGCCGCACAATGCGGCGATCCCCGCGGTCGATAGCCGCCGCTACGTGCTCGCCCACATGGCCGGGCGTCGCATCGTGCACATGGTGCACGAGGACATGCGGCTGTCGAAGATCCTGGTGAAGCAGGCGTTCGAGAATGCGATCCGCGTCAACGGCGCCATCGGCGGCTCGACCAATGCGGTCCTCCACCTGATGGCGATCGCCGGCCGCATCGGCGTCGATCTCAGTCTCGACGACTGGGACCGCCTCGGCCACGACGTGCCGACCATCGTCGATCTGATGCCTTCCGGCCGCTTCCTGATGGAGGATTTCTATTACGCCGGCGGCCTGCCGGCCGTGATCCGCAAGCTCGGCGAGGCCGGCATGCTGCACAAGGACCTGATGACGGTGAACGGCCGCACCATCTGGGAGAACAACAAGGATGCCGCCTGCTGGAACGACGACGTGATCCGGCCGCTGAACGGCGGGTTGACCGCCCATGGCGGCATCGCGGTGCTGCGCGGGAATCTGGCGCCGAGCGGCGCGGTGCTGAAGCCCTCGGCGGCCTCGCCGAAGCTGATGCAGCACAAGGGCCGCGCGGTGGTGTTCGAGAACATCGAGGATTATCGGGCGAAGATCGACGACCCCAATCTCGATGTCGACGAGAACTGCGTGATGGTGCTGAAGAATTGCGGGCCCAAGGGCTATCCCGGCATGGCCGAGGTCGGCAACATGGGCCTGCCGCCGAAGATCCTGAAACGGGGGATCACCGACATGGTGCGCATCTCCGATGCGCGCATGAGCGGCACCGCCTACGGCACCGTGGTGCTGCACACGGCACCGGAAGCGGCGGCGGGCGGGCCCTTGGCCGTGGTCCAGAACGGCGACATGATCGAGCTCGACGTGGCCGGCCGCGGGCTGCACCTCCTGGTGGACAAGGCCGAGATCGACCGGCGCCTGAAGTCCTGGAAGCCGCTCCCGGCGCCCAGCGGCGGCTATCAGAAGCTCTACGTCAACAGCGTCATGCAGGCCGACAAGGGCGTCGATCTCGACTTCCTGGTCGGCTGCCGCGGCCACGCCGTCCCGCGGGAGTCGCACTGACTCCGTTCGGCTCCTTCCCCCGTCTTCGGGGGAAGGCGGGGGAAGGGGGAGCCGGGCAATGACTCTCTCCAACGAGGACACTACAGCAACATGGATCTCTCGCATTTCGCCCGGCATCCCGGTCTCAAGGGGCGCAGCGTGTTCGTCACCGGCGGCGGGTCGGGCATCGGCGCCGCCATCGTCGAGGCATTCGTCGACCAGGGTGCCAAGGTCGCCTTCGTCGATATCGACGAAGCCACCAGTGCTAGGCTGGTCGCCGACCTGAAGGCGCAATACGGAAACGCGCCGCTCTTCATCCGCTGCGACTTGAAGGACATCACGGCCCTGCAGGCGGCGGTCGCGCGCGCCGGCAAGGAGCACGGCGACCTCTCGGTGCTGGTCAACAATGCCGCCAACGACCAGCGCCACAAATGGGAAGAGGTGACGCCGGAATATTGGGACGACCGCCTGGCGGTGAACCTGAAGCATGCGTTCTTCGCGATCCAGGCCGCGGCGCCGCAGATGAAGCGCGCCGGCGGCGGCGCCATCGTCAATTTCGGCTCGATCGCCTGGAAGCTCGCCATGGGCGGGATGGCGGGCTACACGGCTTCAAAGGCGGCGATGCATGCGCTGACCCGCGGAATGGCCCGCGATCTCGGCCCCGACGGGATCCGGGTCAACACCGTGCTGCCGGGCTGGATCATGACCGAGCGCCAGAAGACCCTCTGGCTCACGCCCGAGGCCGACGCCATGCGCGCCGCCGCGCAGTGCCTGAAGATTCGCATCGAGCCGCTGGACGTGGCGCGCCTGGTCCTCTTCCTCTCATCCGATGATTCCCGCGCCTGCAGCGCCCAGGAATTCACCATCGACGGCGGCTGGGCCTGAGGCCGGCCCCTATCCGACTGTCACCTTGAGCTCGCCCACGCCGGCGATGACGCCGTGCAGCTTGTCGCCGCGCTGCACCGGCCCGACGCCCGCGGGCGTGCCGGTGTAGATGAGATCGCCGGCTCTGAGCTCGAACAGTCCGGAGAGCTGCGCGATGATCTCCGGCACCGACCAGATCATCTCGGCGAGATCGCCCTGCTGCCGCGTCGCGCCGTTGACCGCGAGGCTGATCGCGCCCTTGGCCGGATGGCCGATGTCGCCGGCGCGGCCGATGGCCGCGCAGGGGGCCGCCGCCTCGAAGGCCTTGCCGACCTCCCAGGGTCGCCCCAGCTTCTTCGCCTCGCCCTGGAGATCGCGCCGTGTCATGTCGAGCCCGACCGCATAGCCGTAGACGTGCGCGAGCGCGTCCTTGACGGCGATATCGCGGCCGCCGGAGCCCAAGGCCACCACCAGCTCGATCTCGTGATGCACGTCCTTCGATCGCGGCGGATAGGGGAAGGTCTCGCCGTCCATCACCAGCGAATCCGCATTCTTCTGGAAGAAGAACGGCGGCTCGCGGCTGGGATCGTGGCCCATCTCCTTGGCATGCTCGGCATAGTTCCGGCCGACGCAATAGATGCGGTGCACCGGGAAGAATTTCGGCGAGCCCTTCACCGGCAAAGCCGGTCGAGGCTGCGGTGCGAGCACGTAATGGATATCGGCGGTCGAAACGTTCATCGGGAAATCCTCACCCAGGAGATTACTCGGCGGCTTCGGCCGCGTCTTCCTCCACCCGAGATGCGACGCGGTGACCGGTCACCTCGGCGCCGGCATCGGCCCGGAGAGGCCAATAGAACAGAACCGAGGTGACCGCAATGGCGCCGACCAGGAAGAAGGCCGGCGGAAAGTCCTCGGGCACGATGCTGCCCGACCCGGAGAGCGCAATGGTGAAGTGCAGCACCATGGCGCCGATCCCGACGCCGACGCTCAAGGAGAGCTGCTGCGCGATGCTGGAGAAGCTGGAGGCCTGGCTCATCCGCGGTTGCGGCACGTCCGACATGGCAAGCGTGTTGATGCCCGTGAACTGCAGCGAGCGGAAGAAGCCGCCGGCCAGCAGCAGCGCCAGGATCAGGAAGCCCGGAGTCTCCGGGCGGAAGAGGCCATAGGCGATCACGAAGGCGCCGGAGATCGCGCCGTTGGCGAGCAGGGTGCGGCGGAAGCCGAAGCGGCGCAGCACCGGCCCGGCGGTCACCTTCATCGCCATGGCGCCGGCGGCGCTGGCAAAGGTGAGGAGCCCGGAATGGAACGGCGTCAGGCCGAAGCCCAGCTGCAGCATCATCGGCAGGATGAAGGGCAGGGCGCCGATCGCGATCCGGAACAGGAACCCGCCGTATATGCCGGCCCTGAAGGTGGGGATCCGCAGCAGCCCCAAGTCGATGATCGGGTGCGGGTTGCGGTGCGCGTAGCGGATGTAGGCCGTGAGGGAGACGGCGCCGCAGACCAGGAGTGCCACGACCACCGGCGTCGGGAGCGTGCCGCGCCCGACGGATTCGAAGCCGAAGATCAGGCCGGTGAAGCCGACCGCGGTCATCGCAAAGCCGATCGCATCGAACGGCCGGATGTCCTTTTCCCTGATGTTCGGGATGAACATCGTGACCAGGATGATCCCGAGGATGCCGATCGGGATGTTGATCCAGAAGATCCAGCGCCAGGACACATAAGTCGCGAGGAAGCCGCCGATCGGCGGACCGATCACCGGGCCGATCAGCGCTGGAAAAGTGAGATAGGCCATGGCGCGGACCAGCTCCGACTTCTCGACCGAGCGCAGCAGCACAAGGCGGCCCACCGGCACCATCATGGCGCCGCCGAGGCCCTGCAGGATCCGCGCGGCGACGAAGCCGAACAGCGAGGTCCCGAGCCCGCAGCAAATAGAACCCAGCATGAATACGCCGATTGCCGCCCGGAACACGTGGCGGGCGCCGAACCGGTCCGCCATCCAGCCGCTGGCCGGGATGAAGACAGCGAGGCTCAGCAGGTAAGACGAGATCGCGAGGTTGAGCCGGATCGGGTTCTCGCCCAGCGAGCGGGCGATCGCCGGCAGTGCCGTCGCAAGCACGGTCGAATCCAGGTTCTCCATGAACAGCGCCGTCGCCACGATCAGCGGGACGAGGAACAACGGCCCACTGGAAACGGACTTGGCTGGCGGAACGGGCATGTGGCTCGGTGCGCGGGCTGGCGTATTTTCGATGATACGTCAGATATAGAACGACCCGACGCCCGCGGTTCCTGCGTTTATCGGGCGCAAGCCATGTGCGCTGCGCGGGGCCGGTCCCGCGCAATTCAACCGAAGATTAAGGTATTTCCCGATTGGTCCCCGGGGAGGTTTGGCAATTGGGTACGGGCGGAATGGAACCCGACCCGTAACCCAACCGCCAATCAAACCGCCGTACCGGGTGTTGGCGACGGCGCAAGACAAGACGGGCGAAGCCGCGAGGGCTTCGCCGCCAGGTTACATCACGGCTTCCTTGGTGGCCTTGGACGGCCGGAAGCGGAACTTCTTGGACGCCGCGATCTTGATCGCCTCGCCGGTCTGCGGGTTGCGACCCATGCGGGCGGCGCGCTTCGCCACCACGAAGGTGCCAAGCGTGGTGCGCACCGGCTCCTTCCTCGACGTCTTCGTCACGGTGTCGAAAAATGCCTCGACGACGCTCTTCACGTCCTTCAGGGCGACGCCGCTTTTCTTCTGAACGGCGGCTAGCAGATCTCGCTGGTTCATGGTTAGACCCCTATTGATTGGCGTAAGGGCGAATCGCCCAGAGCGAATCCAACCTAACCAAAATGCGCTCGGTCAGCAATCGATTGAGCGAGGAAAATCGCGGCAATTTGACTCTCGCCGCGACTCGGCGCATCGCCGCCACATTGCGCGACTCGGCATATAATGCCGCGTTGCGATGAGTCGTTTCCGCGCGTCGCATCGAGCGCATGATTGCGAAAAGCCTGCCGGATTGTGTAGTGTGCGTCGGCTTTCCCGTGCTGGACAGGGCCATTGTCGAACAAGATCAAGAAGCGTGAACCGCTGCGCCGCCCGCCGGCGACACGGCGCACCAAGCGCCCGGACGATAAGCGCGCGGCCGAGCCGGTTGCAGCGGACGCCAAGCTCGCCTTCCAGGATCCGCACGCGGTCTCGTCGCGTCGCAACAGCCTCGAGCTCGCGATCGGCCGCGAGGTCCGCGAGTTCCGCCGCAAGCTCAGCATCACGGTCGCGGAGCTCGCGACCCTCGCCGGCATGTCGACCGGCATGCTCTCCAAGATCGAGAACGGGCAGACCTCGCCCTCGCTCGCCACGTTGCAGGAGCTCTCGAAGGCGCTGCAGGTTCCGGTGACCGCCTTCTTCCGCCGCTTCGAGGAGGAGAAGGACGCGACTTTCGTCAAGGCCGGGATGGGTCTTACCATCGAGCGCCGCGGCACCCGGGCCGGCCACCAGTACCAGCTGCTCGGCCATTCCCTCAGCCGCGATCTCGCGGTCGAGCCCTACCTCATCACCCTCACGAAGGACTCCGACGTCTTCCCGGTGTTCCAGCACGACGGCATCGAGTTCATCTACATGCTGGAGGGCGAGGTCGGGTATCGCCACGGCGATCGGGTCTATCCGCTGGTCCCGGGCGACAGCCTGTTCTTCGACGCCGACGTTCCGCACGGGCCGGAGCAGCTTAAGAAGCTGCCGATCCGCTTCCTCTCGATCATCACCTATTCCCGCGGCGAGCGCGGCTGAGGCGCCTCCCGGCGGCCCCGGCTGTATTTTCCTGCCAGGAAAAAATTTTTCCTCTCGCTTGAACCGGTCCGGGAGCTGGGCTAGTATCGCGGCCGGTTTCGCGGATCATTTATGGCTTTCCGGGAGGCGCGCCATGTGCGGCATCGTCGGTCTTTTCCTGAAGAACCCCAAGCTGCAGCCGGAGCTCGGCCGTCATGTCGAGACCATGCTGGTCGGGATGAGCGAGCGCGGGCCGGACAGCGCCGGCATCGCCGTCTATCACAGCGGCGTCCCCGCCGGGCAGAGCAAGCTCACGCTGTTCAACGCCGACCTGCACTATCACTGGCGCGGCCTCGCCGGCGATCTCGCCCAGGCGCTCGACGTCGAGACCGATATCGACCAGAAGGGCAACCATGCGCGCCTGATCGCGCATTGCTCCGAGGACCGCGTTCTCCCCTGGCTGCACGCCAACCATCCCGACGTGCGCATCATGGGCTACGGCCAGCTGATGGAGGTCTATAAGGACATGGGCCTCCCGGCCGAGGTGGCGGCGCGCTACGGCCTCGCCGGCATGGAGGGCAGCCACGCCATCGGCCATACTCGCATGGCGACCGAGAGCGCCGTCACGACCGAGCACTCGCATCCCTTCACTCCGGCCTCGGACATGTGCCTCGTCCACAACGGATCGCTCTCCAACCACAACAACCTCCGGAAGTGGCTCCGGAAGCGCGGCCAGGAGTTCGAGACCGATAACGACAGCGAGGTCGCGGCACGCTACTTCGCCTACCGCCTCTCCGAAGGCGCCTCGCTGAAGGAGGCAATGGAGGCGGGGCTCGCCGATCTCGACGGCTTCTTCACCTTCACCATGGGCACCAAGGACGGCTTCGCGGTGCTGCGCGACGGCATCGCCTGCAAGCCGGCGGTCCTCGCCGAGAACGACGACTGGGTCGCGATGGCCTCGGAGTTCCGCAGCCTTGCTTATCTCCCCAACATCGAGAAGGCCAAGATCTGGGAGCCGGCGCCGGCGACCGTCTACACCTGGTCGCTCCATTGAGCCTCCTTCATTCAGCGAGCCTGCTTTGAACGTCATCGATCTCGAGAAGATTCCGCTCCGCGAAGTCAACCAGAAGCTCCAGGGGCTCCCGGCGGAGACCAACGAGCGGCTCTGGAAGCTGATCAATCCGCATGGCGAGCACGCCTGCGCGGTCGGCCTCACGTCGCCGATCGAAGTGCATATCGACGGCCACATCGGCTACTACTGCGCCGGCATGAACCAGAAGGCCAAGGTGGTGATCCACGGCCAGTGCGGCGTCGGCGTCGCCGAGAACATGATGTCCGGCGAGGTGCATGTGAAAGGCACCGCCTCCTCGGCGGCCGGCGCTACCGGCCAGGGTGGCCTGCTGGTGATCGAGGGCGATGCCGGGACGCGCTGCGGGATCTCGATGAAAGGCATCGACATCGTGGTTAAGGGCTCGGTCGGCGCCATGAGCGCCTTCATGGCGCAGTCGGGCTGTCTCGTGGTCTGCGGCGATGCCGGGGCCAATCTCGGCGATTCGATCTATGAGGCGAGGCTCTATGTGCGCGGCAAGGTCGACAGCCTCGGCGCCGACTGCGTCGAGAAGAAGATGACGCCGCATCACGTCACCAAGCTCGGCCGCCTGCTGAAGGCGGCCGGCGTCGACGCCGATCCCAAGAGCTTCCGGCGCTTCGGCTCCTCGCGCAAGCTCTACAACTTCCACATCGACAACGTCGATGCCTACTGACGAAGGCCGAAGATGAGCGACCGCGCCACCCCCACACCCACGCCGACCCCGACCCCGTTCTACACCCCGCCCCGCGCCTCGGCGACCTTCGACGCCCATGCGGTGGCCGAGATCCATCGCGCCGCCGCGACCGGCATCTACGACATCCGCGGCGGCGGCACCAAGCGCCGCGTGCCGCATTTCGACGATCTCCTCTTCCTCGGCGCCTCGATCTCGCGCTATCCGCTCGAAGGGTATCGCGAGAAGTGCGCGACGAATGTCGTGCTCGGCACCCGCTTCGCGAAGAAGCCGGTCGAATTGAAGATCCCGATCACCATCGCCGGGATGAGCTTCGGCTCCCTCTCCGGCAACGCCAAGGACGCGCTCGGCCGCGGCGCCTCGATCATGGGCACCAGCACCACGACTGGCGACGGCGGCATGACGCCGGAGGAGCGGAAATCCTCGAAGACCCTGGTCTATCAGCTCCTGCCCTCGCGCTACGGCATGAACCCGGACGACTTGCGCAAGGCCGACGCGATTGAGGTGGTGGTCGGGCAGGGCGCCAAGCCGGGCGGCGGCGGCATGCTGCTCGGGCAGAAGATCACCGAGCGGGTCGCGAAGATGCGCAACCTCCCGGTCGGCATCGACCAGCGCTCGGCCTGCCGGCATCCCGACTGGACCGGTCCCGACGACCTCACCATCAAGATCCACGAGCTTCGCGAGATCACCAACTGGGAGAAGCCGATCTACGTGAAGGTCGGCGCGACGCGCCCCTATTTCGACACCGCGCTCGCGGTCAAGGCCGGCGCCGACGTGGTGGTGCTGGACGGCATGCAGGGCGGCACCGCGGCGACGCAGGAGGTCTTCATCGAGCATGTCGGCATTCCGATCCTGGCGGCGATCCGCCCGGCGGTGCAGGCGCTGCAGGATCTCGACATGCACCACAAGGTGCAGCTCATCGTCTCCGGCGGCATCCGCAACGGCGCCGACGTGGCGAAGTGCCTGGCCTTGGGCGCCGACGCGGCCTCGATCGGCACCGCGGCGCTGATCGCGCTCGGCGACAACGACCCGAAGTGGGAGGACGAGTACAAGAAGCTCGGCACGACGACCGGCTGCTACGACGACTGGCACGAGGGCCGCGACCCGGCCGGCATCACCACCCAGGATCCGACGCTGGCGGCACGGCTCGATCCCGAGAAGGCCGGCCATCGCCTCGCCAACTATCTCGCCGTCCTCACCATGGAGACGCAGATCATCGCCCGCGCCTGCGGCAAGAGCCACGTCCACAACCTCGAGCCGGACGACCTCGTGGCCTTGACCGTGGAAGCGGCCGCCATGGCGCGCGTGCCGCTCGCCGGCACCAGCTGGATTCCGGGCCAGGGTAACGGAGGTTATTGACGCCGGATATTCGACCGCACGATC
>DATKNM010000009.1:0-4305 GCA_035541335.1 Binatia bacterium | reverse complement strand
CTGGTTGGCGTTGGCGACCGTGATGCCCCAGGCGCCGTCCGCCAATTGCCGCTGGAAGAGATGCGGGCTCATGGTGGTCTTGCCGTGGGGGCAGAGATCGACGCCCTGCTCCTTGCGGAAGCGGTCCATCCACCGGCTGTTGTGGTCGATGGCCGAGGTCCGCAGCACCGCCACCGGGAACGGCAAGTCGCCCTTCAGCAGGTTCCAGCCCTGCTTCCCGATCTGGCCCAGCGGCAGAGCGGCCGCTCCCGGCGGAAATCCCTTGAACATGTCGCCGATCGGGGCGGCGTCGAGTGCCGCCAAAGCGGGGGGAAGGGTGCGGTCCATCGGAATCCATCCGTCGCGAGGAATCGGCTGGGAGTGTCTTGGCCGGTCATGCCGGAGTCAAGGATACCCCGCCCTTCCCGCCATGCACCGTTTCGGCTAGGCTCGCCTTGCGACCATCATGCAGGAGGGGACCTTGGGCTGGATTGCTTGGATCATCTTCGGCCTCATCGCCGGATTGATTGCGAAGCTTCTGATGCCGGGCCGCGATCCGGGCGGATTCATCGTCACGATCATCATCGGGATCCTGGGCGCCGTCGTCGGTGGCTATATCGGCAGCGCCCTCAACTTGGGCGCGGTAACCGGCTTCAACCTGGTCAGCTTCGCGCTCGCCGTGCTGGGCTCCATAATCCTTCTCTTTATCTATCGCCTCATTAAGGCGCGCTAGGCTAGCGCTCGCCGCCGAACTGATAGGCGGCGACGTTGTCGCCGAGATAGGCGTTGGCGGCCTCGCGCTGCTTCGCCGCCGCCTCGTCGTAGAGAAACGGCAGAAAGACATAGCGCTTGCCGCGGGTCACCGGCAGCGCCTGGTGCAGCAGGCCGCAGGAGAACACCACCGCGCCGCCGGTCGGCGGCTTGTAGCTGGTGCGGCCGAATTCCGGGAACATCAGCTCGCCGCCTTCGTATTCCTCGGCGTTGAGGTTGAGGGTCACGGCGAAGCGGCGATGCGCCGTCCCCTTGGTGGTGTTGTCGCGATGCGCCTGGAAATAGCCGCCGACCTCGGCGTCGTAGCAGGCGACGATGTAGCGCTCCATCCGCGTCACCTTGAACTGGAACGCCTTCTCGATCTCGGGGACGATGCGGCGCTTGATGCGCTGGCGGAGGAAGTCGCGCAGCGCCTCATCCTCGATGGTCCAGTCGGAGCGGCGCTTGTGCTTGTGGTCGACCACGAGCACGGTCTTGCCGCCATGCTCGCGCATGAAGCCGGATTCGCGTCCCCCGCCCTGCTGATAGCCCTCGATCAAGCGCCGGCAGAGGGCGGGCTCGAACACATTCGGAAGATAGAGCACCGGCGCCTGGCGGTTGCCGAGCTGCGGCGCGCCCAGGGGCGGCAACCGCTTCAAGAGATCGAGCGTGGTCCTCGCGTGCTCGGCCGGATCGGCGGGCCGCGTCATCGCGATCACCCGGAGGTCGAGGCCGAGGATGTAGGTCACGGGCTCGAAGCCGGCGAGATCACCGTCGCCTTGCGTCAGCGCACCGAATTGCCGGCTGATGGCGCCATCGGCGTCCCAGAACACGTCCATGCCGGAGCGGCGCTCGGCGAACGGGCCTTGCGTCTGCTTGGTCCCGATCACGACGCCGAAAAAATAGTTGTCGAGATTGGCGAAGATTGGAGCCTCCGCGAGGAAGCCCTGAAGCTGCTCCGCCGCATGCGGCCGATCGGCAGGCCCCATGAAGCTCAGGACGATGTAGCGCCCCGCCGCCGAGGCGAAGTCGAAGTCCGGATTGACGTTGCTCGGCGCCCGGAACCAGGGCGCCGGGTCGCCCGGCATCAGGACGCTGCGGGATTCCGCCACGGGGTCAGCCTCGCATCTCGAAACGCACTCAATTCTCCAGGTTTTGCTTGAGGAAGGCCAGGGTCACCTTGAGCGCCTGCTCATGGGACGCCGGGTCGTAGGCGGCGCGCTCGTCGCAGGAGAAGCCGTGGCCGGCAGGATAGGTATAGATCTTCACGTCGGGGCGCGCGGCCTTGATCTTCTCCACGTCGCTCATGGGAATGCCCTGATCCTTCTCGCCGAACTGCAGGATGGTCGGCACCTTCGGCTTCTCGTCCTTGTGCGCGGCGATCATGCCGCCGTAATAGCCGACGGCGCAGGCGAGGCCGGAGAGCCGGGTCGCCGCCAGGAAGGCGAGCGAGCCGCCCCAGCAATAGCCGATGACGCAGACCTTGCCAGTGGTTTCCCGCGGGGGCCTGAGCGCATCGATCGCCGCCTGCACGTCCTTCAGCGAGTCCTCGAGCTTGATCGCGGCGCGGAGCTTGACGCCCTCGTCCATCGCCGCCTTGTCATAGCCGAGATCGACCTTGGTCTTGGCGCGATCGAACATCGCCGGCGCCACCGCCACATAGCCGCGATCGGCGAAGCGGTCGCAGACATTGCGGATGTGATGGTTGACCCCGAAGATCTCCTGGATCACCACCAGCCCGCCCTTGGGCTTTCCGCTCGGATCGGCGCGATAGGCATCGAGCAGGAATCCGTCGCTGGCTTTCAATCCGATCGACTGGCCCATGGGGTCCTCCTGGGAATGGCGTCGATCCGATCTAGCCCGCGGGGCGATAGATTTCCAGTGTGATCGCCTCGGCGAGACGGCCGAGATCGGGCCCGAGAGCGCGGAGTTTCACGATCGGCGGCACGTGGCGCCGGATGAAATCGGCCCGGTTCCGTAAAGCGGGCGGCGCTGTGCGTCCGGTCACAGACAGGGCTTCCAGCGCGATCAGGCCCAGGACGGCGAGGCAGCCATCGAGGGCCCGGGCGGCCGTCGTCTCCTTCTGCCAGGCGAGCGCGGTCGCGACGCCGACATCGTTCTGGCCGAAGCCGCCGCTCTCCGCACCGGGCAGGAAGCTCCGTTGCGCCGCGTGGCGTGCGCGCTCGCCCAAGCCCACGGCGACCATCGGCAGCGGGATGAATTCGCGCGGATCGTCGGGACCGTCGCGGAGGTAATCCGGCAGCAGCGAGACCTTGCCGTCCAGCAGCTTCGCCGACTGCCGCTCCGCGAGGGTGCAGAGATCGGCCCAGCTCGCGGCGAGATCGTCCAGCGCCGGCGTCGCCATGCCGTTGTGATAGCCGCCGTTGGAAAGCACCCGGCCGTTCGGGAAGCGTGCATCGTCGCTGCCGCCCGAACCCGGCGGGAGATAGACCGGGTTGTCGGTGACCGAGCCGAGCGACACGGTCGCCGCCTGCGCCGCGGCATCGCGGGCGCGGATCGCACGGCCGAGGATGCGCGGCACGATGCGGAAGCTGACCGGCGCCTGGTAGGGACGGCGCTCGGGCGTGCCGCCGGCGATGAGGCCGCGGATCGCCTCCAGCGCCTCGTTCTCGGAGGGATCGTTCCACAGCACCTGGAGCGCCGCGTCATAGGCTTCGAGCGGCGCCTTGAAGGCTTCCGCGGAGAGCGCAAAGATCTCCTTGGCGATGGTGACCCGGCGACGCGCGGCCAGCGCCGAATCCGCCACCAGCGCCGCCGCGCAGGGGCTGCCGTTGATGAGAGCGAGATGCTCCTTCTCCTCCAGCCCGACCTGCTCGCCGAGCGCGGCGAAGAGATGCCCGAGCGCCAGGATCTCACCGGCGCCGCTGTTGCCCATCGCCGGCACCTCGGGCAGCGAGCCCGTGGACAGCATGCCGGCCACCGCTTCGGCGAGCTTCGGCCGCACGGCGGCATGACCCTCGATGAAGTTCGCAAGGCGCGCCAGCACGAAGCCGCGGGTGACGCGCTTCGGGAACGATTCGCCGAAGGTCGCTGCCGTTCCGTGATTGGGCACGGCGGCGTGGGCCCTGCGCTCCTCTGGCTTCAGGCGCTGGCTGGCCCGGGCGCCGTAGCCAGAGGTGACGCCGTAGACGTTGACCGTGCTGTCGGTGTCGATCAGGCGTTCGAACGCCGCGCGGGCGGCGGCGATGCGCTGCAGCGCCTCGGGCGCGAAGGCGACGGCCTCGCCCTGCCAGGCGACCGCTTCGAAGGCCTGCAGCGTGATGTCGCCGCGCCGGTGAAGGGTGATCATGTCCGAGGTACGGCGTCGTGGATGGTTTCTACTTCTCGGTGCCTGGATCCGTGGCCACGTAGACGATCCAGAAGGCGAAGGCGAAGACCAGCACCGCCGTCGGATAGATCACCAGGCTGGAGTACAGTGTCCCGGTCAATCCGCTCACGCCGGAGAGGCCGGTATTGGCGATGCCGTAGAGCGTCCCCGCCCCCGCCCCAATGCCGACCAGGACCGCAATCACATAGCGTAAACCTTTCATGCGCCGGTCCTCTCTTGGAGCCTCT
>DATKNM010000008.1:0-6009 GCA_035541335.1 Binatia bacterium | reverse complement strand
CCGGGACCTCGACTTCCTCCCAGTGCATGACCTCCGGTCCGCCGGTCTCATGGATGCGGATCGCGTTCGCCTTCATCGCCTGCTCCCAATGCCTTCCCTGGATCGAGCCGGACTCTGGCCCGATCCAGCGCGGAATGGAAGGGTCAGGCGGCGCGGCGCTCGGAAGCTGTTCTGAAATCAGCGATTTCGGCGATCGTCAGCACCGGGAAGCCGTGCCGGCGGGCAAATTTTTTTGCAGCTTTGCTGCGCAGCATTTCGCCCTCCCGGTCCATCAGCTCGACCACCAGGGCGGCCGGCATCAGGCCGGCAATTCTGGCGAGATCGACCGAGCCCTCGGTATGGCCGCGCCGCACCAGGACGCCGCCGGGCGCCGCCCGCAGCGGGAAGATGTGCCCCGGCCGGGCGAGATCGGACGGCTTGGCATGGGGGGCGATGGCGGCGCGGACGGTGGCGAGGCGGTCGGCGGCGGAGATGCCGGTGCTGACGCCGTGCCGGGCGTCGATCGAGACCGTGAAGGCAGTGCCGTGGAGGCTGTCATTGGCGGCCACCATCGGCGGCAGGTCGAGCTGGCGAAGCCGCTCGTCCTCCAGGCAGAGGCACACGAGGCCGCCGGCCCGGATCAATTGCGCCATCACGTCCCGGGTCAGGGTCTCGGCGGCGACAACCAGGTCCGCTTCGTTCTCGCGGTCATGGTCGTCCAGCATGACGACGGGGATGCCGGCGCGCATGGCCTCGGCGGCCGCCTGGATTCGCTGGTTTAAGAGAGTGGTCATGAAACGCTCCTCGCAGGCACGGAGAAAGCTCCGTGCGGGTTCATTGCGACAAACGTTTCAGGGCGAACGCCAACGACAGGAACGGATCCGCCAAAGCGGAATCCGGGCGTCGTGACGCTTCGTCTTCTTCCATCCGGACTGTGACCGTCGGCCCAGGACTGGCGCAATCGCCCTCTAAATCTCGGGGGGACTGCGTGTCACCTGGTCTGCTGACCCGCCACCCAAAGCGAGGATCGCGGCGCTCGCGGGCTCGGGCGACCCCTCTCCATCAGAAGGCCTCGCCCCTACCGCCGGTGGGGAGTTTCACCCCGCCCTGAAGACGTGCAACGCGGAGGAAGGTGGCAGAGACCCCGTAGCCCCGTCAAGACAGGGTCTGCTTATTCGGCGGCGAGGGAAACTCGCGCGCGGAGCCTAGTTGTCCAGCGCCGTCACGCCGCGGCGGTTCTGGCTCCAGCAGGCGTCGGTGGAGTCCGGGCAAACCGGCTTCTCCTTGCCGTAGGAGACTTCCTTGACGCGCGAGCCGTCGATGCCGAGGGCGGTCAGATAATTGACGATGGTCTGGGCGCGGCGATCGCCGAGGGCGAGGTTGTATTCGCGGGTGCCGCGCTCGTCGGCATGGCCCTCGATGGTGACCGCGTGCTGCGGATAGGTCTTCAGCCAGGCCGCCTGTTTCTGCAGCGCGGTCTGGGACTGGGCGTTCAGGCTGTAGCTGTCGGTCTCGAAATAGACCGTGTTGCCGATCTTGTCTTTGAATTCGCCGTCACTGCCCGGCGCGTCGCTGCCCGTTCCGTTGCTACCGACGTTGCTCGAATCGATGCCGCTGCCGGGCTGGTTCGAGGCCACGTCGTTCGGATTGGCGGGCGTTATGTTCTCCGAGTCGCTCCCGCAAGCGGCGAGCAGCAGCAGCGCAGCGCACAGCGCCGGTATCATCTTCAATGTCATTGGTGTCCCCAAGATGGTCGTCCGCGAGTCGATGGTCGCGCAGCGGTCGAGACCCTGGCCCGGAATCGTGACCATCTTGAGGCGAAAATCGGGCAATCGATGACGAAGTCGAGGAATTTGCCGCTAGGTTTCGCCCCGGGCTTCAATCTGTCGCGCAAGCATCCCGGGATCGGTGATCGGCAGGCCGCAGGTGCCGTGGCGGCAGACATAAGCGGTGGCCCGGTCGTCGTCCTGCGTCTTGCCGAAGGCCGGATGCGAGTCGGGCAAGGATGAATCAGGCGGCACGATCTGCAGCAGGCGATCCGGCAGAGCATGACTCATCACCGCGGCGACCAATGCCCTTGTGTCCGGTGCCGTCCGGTCGCCGATGATCACGATCTCCAGCGCGTTCATCAGGAAGGCATTGGCGTTGAGGAAGGTCGCGAGCGGGAAGAAGTTGCGCTCGACCTCGCCGGCGAAGGCCGCGACCAGCGCCCGCGCGCGGTCCTCGTAGCGCCGGTCGCCGGTCAGGTGATAGAGCCGCGCCAGCACGCCGACCATGACGCCGTTGCCGTTCGGCACGGCATTGTCGCCGGCGGATTTCGGCCGCACCACCATGTCCCGGGTGTCGTCGGCGGTCATGAAATAGCCGCCGCCCTCCGCATCCCAGAAATGCTCGTCCAGCAGCGCGACGAGATCGCGGGCGTCGTCGAGATAGCGCGGCGCGCCGGTCGCCTCATGCAGCGCCAGCGCGGCGCGGGCGAGATTGGCGTGATCCTCGAGGGTCGCCGGATGGGCGAGCTTGCCCTCGCGCCAGGCATGGAAGAGGCGCCCCTCCCCATTTCCCGCGTCCCGCGTCATGTTGCGATCGATGAAGGCGAAGGCGGCGGTGGCGAGGTCGAGCCAATGCGGCTCGCGGAACACCTGGGACGCCTCGGCGAGGGCGGCGATCATCAGCCCGTTCCAGTCGGCCAGCACCTTGTCGTCCCAGCCGGGGCGGACCCGCGACGCACGCCGCTCCAGCAGCTTCGCCCGCGCCACGGCGAGCCGTGCCTCGCCGGCGTCGTCGAGCCAGTCCGGCTGCTGCGAGCGGTTGAGGATGATGAGGCCTTCCCAGTTGCCGGCGGTGCTGACGTCGTAGTGGTCGGCGAAGAAGTCGAAGTGGGCGCCCAGCGCCTGCTGGATCTCGCGCTCCGACCAGACATAGAACTTGCCCTCCTCGCCCTCGGAATCGGCGTCGAGCGAGGCTGCGAAGGCGCGATTGCCCGCATCGTCGGCTGCCGCCAGCATCTCGCGCTCCAGCCAGCCGATCGTCTCGCGCACCCGCGCCTCGTAGAGCGGATCGTGAGTCTCCTGCCAGACCAGGGTCAGCAATGCGATGAACTCGGCATTGTCGTAGAGCATCTTCTCGAAATGCGGCACCAGCCAGTCGGCGTCGGTGGAATAGCGCGCGAGGCCGCCGCCCAGGTGATCGTAGATGCCGCCCTGGGCCATGTGGGTGAGGGTGGACGTGACCGCGCTGCGGAGGTCGGCGCGGCCGCTGCGCTGATAGGCGCGCCAGAGCAGGGTGAAGATCGCCGGCTGCGGGAATTTCGGCGCGCTGCCGATGCCGCCCTTCTCGATATCGACCTCATCCAGCAACCGCTCGGCGATGCGGTCGGTGAGGGCCATGGAGATCTCGCCGCCGCTCTTCGGCATGGCGAGCTTCTGCATCGCGTCGCCGATCGCGGTGACGTTGTTCATCACCTTGTCCGGCTCCTTGTGGAAGATCTCGGCGACGAAGTTGAGCACGTCGGCGAAGCCCGGCCGGCCGTAGCGCGCCTCCTTCGGGAAATAGGTGCCGCCCCAGAACGGCCGCCCGTCCGGCATCAGGAACATGGTCAAGGGCCAGCCGCCGTGCTGCCCGAGCAGCGCCAAGGCCTGCTGATAGATGGTGTCGAGGTCGGGCCGCTCCTCGCGATCGATCTTGATGTTGACGAAAAGCCGGTTCATCAGGCCGGCGATCGCCTCGTCTTCGAAGCTCTCATGCGCCATCACGTGGCACCAATGGCAGGCGGCATAGCCGACCGAGAGCAGGATCGGTTTGTTGGCGGCCTGCGCCTCCGCCAGGGCCTCCTCGCCCCAGATCCGCCAGTTCACCGGATTCATCCGGTGCTGGAGCAGATAGGGGCTGGTGGATTGGCCGAGCTGGTTCTCGGGATTGGGCGTGCGCTGTTGGTCGGAGCTCATGGCGCGATCAAGCATGGGCGGCTGTTTGGTTCAATCGGAATACCTTCAATATGGGACGCAGTCAGTCTGGGCGACGACCTTCAGGTCGTCTGTTGGCGGCGCCCTCATTCACGCACATAATAGTGTAGTATGTTGGTGCGCCTGCTCGCCGTGGCAAGCCCCGGGCACCGCCCGGGACCTCCCGACAGCCAGCTAATCTAGCACTTTCGGCTTCCCCTCGGGCTGCGACCTGTGCTCCCATGCAAAATGAATGTTCATTCAGTGAGGAGGCCGGCATGAGCGATGTGATGGACGTCCAATCCGTCGATCCCCGCCTTGGTGATCCCGGCCCCAACAATCCAAGCCTGGGCGATCCCACCTTCGGGCGTGGCGGGCGGGGCGGCAGCGCGGCGCGCCGGGCCCTGCGGAAGTCCGGCCCGAAGGCGGGTGCGGTCCGGCCTGGCCTTACCGGCGGCACCTATCGCCCGCTTTCCGACCACGACATGGAGCGGATCCATGGGACGGCGCTCGACGTGCTGGAGCGGCTCGGCGTCGGCGATCCCATCCCGGAGATCCTGGAGGTCGCCCTCGCCAAGGGCTGCCGCTTGAACGACAAGGGCCGGCTCTGCTTCCCGCGGGCACTGGTCGAGGACGTGCTCGCCATCGCCTGCCGCAGCTACACCGCTTATGGCGTGACGCCGGAGCACGATCTTGAGGTCGGCGGCGAGCGGGTGCATTTCGCCACCGCCGGCGAGGCGATCAAGGTGCTCGACTTCGAGAGCGGCGAGTACCGGCCCTCGACGCTGCTCGACCTCTACGATTTCGCCCGCCTCGCCGACCGGCTCGAGCATGTGCACTGCTTCGGCCAGACCATCGTCGCCACCGACATGCCGAACCGGCTCACATCGGATTTCAACGTTGCCTATGCCTGTCTCGCTGGCACGCAGAAATCCTTCGGCGTCTCGATCGAGAACGTCGAGCACCACGCGAAGCTGATCCAGTTCTTCGATGCCTTCCTCGGCGGCGAAGGGAAGTTCGTCGCGCGGCCGTTCTGCGTCATCGGCGGCTGCCCGATCGTCTCGCCGCTCCGCTTCGGCAAGGAGAATGCCGAGGTGATGGTGGCGAATGCGCGGCTCGGCTTGTGCATCGATCCCGCGATCGCGGCGCAGGCCGGCGCCACCGCGCCCGCCGCCCTTGCCGGCACCCTGGTGCAGACCGTCGCCGAGACCCTGGTGCCGCTCATCATCGGCAACCTGATCCGGCCCGGCCTTCCCGTCTCCTTCGGCATCTGGCCGTTCGTCTCCGACCTCAGGACGGGGTCCTTCACCGGCGGCGGCGGCGAGGAGGCGCTGCTGACCGCGGCGGCGGTGCAGATGTGCCGGTTCTACGACCTCCCCTCCTCGGTCGGCGCCGGCATGACTGATGCGAAGGCGATCGACGCCCAGGCGGGCTACGAGAAGGGCGTCAGCGTCACCCTGGCCGCCGTGGCCGGCGGCAACTACGTCAACGAATGCTGCGGCATGATGGGAAGCCTGATCGGCTGCTCGGTCGAGGCCATGGTGATCGACAACGACATGCTGGGGAACATCCAGCGGGTCTTGAAGGGCGTCGAGGTCAGCGACGCGACGCTGAGCTTCGACGAGATCCAGCGCGCGATCGAAGGCCCCGGCCATTACCTCGGCTCGCCGAAGACGCTCGAGCTGATGGAGACCGAATACCTCTATCCCCACATCGCCGACCGCGATTCCATGAACGGCTGGCAAGGCCGCGGCATGCCCGACATCCGCGAGGCCGCCCGCAGGCGCGCGCGGGAGATTCTCTCGGCGCACTATCCCGCCTACATCGATCCCGCGACGGACGCGAAGCTCCGGGAGCGGTTTCCGATTTTGCTGAAGGCGGAGGATATGCGCGCGGGGAGCGGGCGGTGGTGACCGCGGTCGCAGCACTCATTCTCAGGGTGCGTCATGCCAAGGCTTGGCCTTGGCATCCACGAGTTTGGTGCGAATAGCTCAGAGTAGCGGATCGGAACTCGTGGACCCCAAGGCCAAGCCTTGGGGTGACGATCCAGTGTGGAGCCAGGAATATGATTCACTCAAGCCGCATTAGG
>DATKNM010000007.1:0-7383 GCA_035541335.1 Binatia bacterium | reverse complement strand
GAGACCATCGCCGGCTGCGACTTCCCCTTCAGCCTGCCGCGCCTGCTGATCACCGAGCCGCGCTGGGAGGATTTCGTCCGCGGCTTCCCCGCCCGCTTTCCCGATCCGGATACTTTCCGCGCCTGGGCCTACCGTGCCGCCGGGAACAAGGAGATCCGACGGAGGGCGGATAGCACGGCGAAGACCCCGTTCAACTCCTACAATCTCCGCATCTATCGCCAGACCTGGTGGGGAATCGCGACGCTGCTGCATCCGTTGCTGGTCTCCGGCGATGCGATCATCCGGCCCTATCAGCGGATGCCGCGGAAGCAGCGCCCGATCGTCATCGAGGCCTGTCCCGCCTGCACCCTGAAATCGATCGGATTCTATCCCGCTTACAAGGGGAGACTGTCGTCCCATCGCGACGCGCGCCGCACGATCGTCGAGCGACTGGTGCAATCCGGGTGGCTCGCTTCGCCGTCGCGCACGCTCATGCGCCTTCTGCTCGACAATGCCGGCGGTGACGCGCTCGATTCGCTCATCGCCGCGATCACTACGGCACATGCCGACGTTTCGACAAATGCGCGTCAAGATGAGCGCTTCGAAGGCCGCATCTACGGCACATTGTCGCATGCATCGGCGACATCTTCAGCGCAGAGCGCGATTTCCTGACTCGGTCAGTACACCGTCAGACACTGTGGACATCATCCGCCCGCGCCTGCAGTGCGCCGGTTCCGGTGGCGATCTCGCGCCCCGAGAACGACGTGGGGTAACGACTGAGAAAGGACTACCTGATGATGAAGAATGCGATCGCCGGCGTCTTGCTGGCGGCGACGGCCGCTTGTATCTCCGCGGCGCCTGCCCTCGCCGTGGACACGACGCCCGTGACGGTGGAATTGTGGAACAAGGCGGACGGCAGCCAGGGCATGACGCTCAGCACCGACCACGCCAAGGCCGGCAAGGTGACGTTCCGGGTGAAGAACTCGTCGAACAACATGGTCCACGAATTCCTGATCCTGAAAACCAACATGACCTTCGACCAGTTCCCGATCAACCAGGACAACCCCGCGGTGGTCGATGAGGACAAGCTGAAGGGCGTGAAGGAACTCAGCAGCGACCTCAATCCCGGACAGGACGGCAAGCTCACCATGGACCTGAAGCCGGGTCGCTACGTGCTGTTCTGCAACCAGCCCGGCCATTTCGCAGCCGGAATGCATCTGGTCTTCACGGTCGAGTAGGCGGCGCTCTGCTTTTGCGCGCGGCCGGGAACGGTCGCGCGCAGGCGCCCTACCCGTAAAGTTGCTTCGCGCGGGCCTCGAAGGCGCCGACCATGCGGCGGACGGCTTCGTGGAACAGCACACCGATCAGCTTCTGCAGCATCAGCGAGCTGAATTCGAATTCGAGATAGAAGTCGATGCGGCAGCCCTCCGGGGCCTCGCTGAAGGTCCAGTGGTTCTTCAGCCGGCGGAACGGGCCATTGATGTATTCGACGTCGATCCGCCGCGCCGGCCTGTCCAGCCAGACCCGGCTGGTGAACTTCTCGCGCACCATCTTGAAGCCGATCAGCATCTCGGCCAGCAGCACACCCGGCCCCTCCGGCTTGGTCCGCGCGCCGACGCACCACGGCAGGAATTCCGGATAGCTGTCCACATCGGCGACGAGGTCGAACATCTGGTCCGGCGTGTAGGGCAGGATCCGCGTCTCGTTATGGACCTTCATGCCCATGGGCACGTCCCGCGCGAAGAAGGCGACAGCGTCATTCGGCGGGAATGGCCCCTGCCCGGGCAGTGCGCGCGGCCTGCAGCTTGCGGAAGTCGTCGCCGGCGTGGTGCGAGGAGCGGGTCAGCGGCGAGGCGGCGACCAGCAGAAATCCTTTGCCCAGGCCCTGCTTCTTCAGCTGATCGAACTCCACGGGGGTGACGAAGCGATCGACCGCATGGTGCTTGCGGGTCGGCTGCAGGTATTGGCCGATGGTCATAAAGTCGACGTCGGCGGCGCGGAGGTCGTCCATCACCTGGGCGACCTCGTCGAGGGTCTCGCCCAGGCCCACCATCATACCGGACTTGGTGAAGATGGTCGGCGACAGCTCCTTCACCCGCTGCAACAGGCGCAGCGAATGGAAATAGCGCGCGCCCGGCCGGACGCTGCGATAGAGCCGCGGCACGGTCTCGAGGTTGTGGTTGAAGACGTCGGGTCCCGCCTCGACCACGGTCTCGATGGCACCTCGCTTCTTCAGGAAGTCGGGAGTCAGCACCTCGATGGTTGTGGCCGGCGTCAGGGTACGAATGCGGCGGATGGTCTCGGCGAAATGCGCCGCCCCGCCGTCTTCGAGGTCGTCGCGATCGACCGAAGTGATGACGATGTGATGGAAGCCGAGCTTCGCACAGGCCTCGGCCACATGGGCAGGTTCATGCGGGTCGAGCTGGTCCGGCCGACCCGTGGCGACGTTGCAGAAGGCGCAGGCCCGGGTGCAGCGCGAGCCCAGGATCATCACCGTCGCGTGCTTCTGTTTCCAGCATTCCCCGATATTCGGGCAGGCAGCTTCCTCGCAGACCGTGTTCAACCCGAGCTGCCGCATCAGGCGCCGCGTCTCCGCGTATTCCGCCGACATCGGCGCCTTCACCCGGATCCAATCCGGCTTACGCAGGACCGGCGTGTCCGGCCGATGGGCCTTCTCCGGGTGACGAATGAGTGTCTGGTCCGTCATGGTCTAGAAATGGAGCGTCCGGCCGTAGGCCGCAAGCACGGCCTCGTGCATCATCTCGGAAAGGGTTGGATGCGGGAAGACGGTTCCCATCAGCTCCGCCTCGGTCAATTCCCCGGTCTTGGCGATGGTATAGCCCTGGATCAGCTCCGTCACCTCGGCGCCGATCATATGGGCGCCCAGGAGCTCGCCGGTCTTGGCGTCGAACACGGTCTTCACCAAGCCCTCGGGCTCGCCCAAGGCTATCGCCTTGCCGTTGCCGATGAAGGGGAACTTGCCGACCTTGACCTCGCGGCCGCCCGCCTTCGACGCCTCTTCCGTGAGTCCGACGCTGGCGACCTGGGGCATGCAATAGGTGCAGCCGGGGATGTTCTTCACGTCCATCGGGTGCACGCCTTTGACGCCGGCGATGGCCTCGACGCAGATGACGCCCTCATGCATCGCCTTGTGGGCGAGCCAGGGCGGGCCGGCGAGGTCGCCAATCGCATAGACGCCGGGCTCGCCGGTGCGGCCGTAGCCATCGATCACCACATGGGTCTTCTCGACCTTCACCTTGGTGCCTTCGAGGCCGATCCCTTCGACGTTACCGACGATGCCGACCGCCATGATGACGCGATCGACGGTCAGTTCCTCGCTATTGCCGCCGGCTTCGATCGTGGCAGTGACGTTGTTGGCGCCCCTCTTCAGCGCCTTCACGGTGGCTCCCACCTTGATCTTCATGCCTTGCTTCTCGAACGCCTTATGGGCGAAGGCGGAAATCTCGGCGTCCTCGACCGGAAGAATCCGCGGCAACACCTCGACCACCGTCACCTCGGCGCCGAGGGTGCGGAAGAAGCTCGCGAACTCGATGCCGATCGCCCCGCTGCCGACCACCAGCAGCGACTTCGGCATCATGTTCGGGAGCAGGGCCTCGCGATAGGTCCAGATCAGCTTGCCGTCGGGCTCGAGCCCGGGCAGCGCGCGGGCGCGGGCGCCGGTCGCGAGGATGATGTGCTTGGCGGAGAGATCCGCGACTGGCTTGCCGTCCTTCTCGACCTTGACCTTGCCCGGGCCGCTCAGTTTCCCTGAGCCGTCGAACACCGTGATCTTGTTCTTCTTCATCAGGTGCTTCACGCCGGCCGTGAGCTGGCCCGAGACCTTGCGCGAGCGGTCGACTACCTTCTGGAAGTCGAAGCCGACCTCCTTGGCGACGAGGCCGTAGGCGTCGCCATGCTTCATGTTGTGGTAGACCTCGGCCGAACGCAGCAGCGCCTTCGTGGGGATGCAGCCCCAATTGAGGCAGATCCCGCCCAGGTTCTCGCGTTCCACCACCGCGGTGTTGAGCTTCAGCTGTGCGGCGCGGATCGCCGCCACATAGCCACCTGGCCCGCCCCCGAGGATGATCACGTCAAATGCGCTGTCGGCCATGCCAGGCCCTCCTCAATTTCCTTGAATGCCGAGCCGGTCGGTGCAGACCTTCAGGCCACGACGATCAGAACTGTCTTCATCGCACGTCACCTCTCTCCCAGTGATCCAACCTGTGGCGTTCCGGCGCCGCACCCGTCACGGCGTTGCGATCCCGAATTGCGCCGCACAAGCGTTTGTGATGCCCTTGATCTCGGGGTCGCCTTGCATCACCGACGTCAACTCGACGACGGTCAATGGCTCGCGCCTCGCCAGGGCCTCCACGATCCCGTCCCGCGCGCAGGAGCAGGCCTGGTCCACCTTGTCGAGGTCGTCCTGGCTCGGCGTCGCACCGTTCTTGCCGGCCCGCTTCTGGAAGATCGCCAGGCAGTTCGTGTTGAAGCTTTCCTTGAAGTTCGCCGCGGTCTGCGCATCCTTGAAGTCGACTTCATGGTGCGTGATCCAGACATAGCCGCCGCCGATGATCACAGCCACGATCACGACCAAGGCCGCGATGCCCCAGACGACGTACTTCATCGGGCCGGCGTTCCTACGCGTGTCATCAGATCAGAATTGCCGCCGGATTCTCGACCAGGCGTTTCAACGCCGCCAACAGCTCGGCGCCAAGCGCACCATCGACCGCGCGGTGATCGACCGCCAGCGTGGCGCTCATGATGGTCGCGACCGCGAGCTGGCCGTTCTTGACGACGGCGCGCTGCTCGCCGGCGCCGACCGCGAGGATGGTCGCCTGCGGCGGATTGATGATCGCGCTGAAGCTCTTGATCCCGTACATGCCGAGATTGGAGAGCGAGGCGCTGCCGCCGGTATAGTCCTCGGGCTTCAGCTTGTTGGCCTTGGCGCGGCCGGCCAGCTCCTTCATCTCGGCGGAAATCTGGGTCAGGGTCTTCGCCTCGGCCTGGCGGATGATCGGCGTCACCAGGCCATTCGGGATCGCCACGGCGACCGAGATGTCGGCGGTCTTGTACTGCTTGATTCCCTCGTCGCTCCAGGAGGCGTTCGCCTTCGGCACCTGCTTCAGGGCGACGGCATAGGCCTTGATCATGAAATCGTTGACGGAGAGCTTGTAGGCGCCGGGCCCTTCCTTCGGGGAAAGCGCGTTCGCTTCTTCGCGCAGGGCGAGCAGCCGGTCGATCTCGCAATCGACCGTCAGATAGAAGTGCGGCACGAACTGCTTCGATTCCTGCAGCCGTCGCGCGATCGTCTTCCGGACCGTCGTGTGCGGGATGATCTCGAATTCCGGCTCGCCGAAGGCGCTGAAGCTCGGCGCTCCCGGGAGCGTCGCGGGGCGCTGGGCCCCGGCCGCAGGCGCCGCCTTGGCCGTACCGCCGGCGATGGCACCGGCAACGTCCGCCCGCACGACGCGTCCGTTGGGGCCACTGCCCCGGATGCTGGAGAGATCGATCCCCTGCTGAGCCGCAATCCGCCGCGCCAGCGGGCTGGCGAACAGGCGCTTGCCGCCCGCCTGCGGAGCGGCCTGCGGGGCGGGTTGGGGTGCAGGCTTCGGCGCCGCAACCGGCGCCGGTTTGGGCGCCTCAGGCTTCGGTCTCGTGTCCGTGGTCTTCGCGGCCGGTTCCGGCGCGTGCTGCGGCGTCACGGCGATATCGGAAGCACTCTCGCCTTCCTCCAGCAACACCGCGATCACGTCGTTGACCTTGACGCCCTCGGTGCCGGCGGGGACCACGATCTTGCCGATCTTGCCCTCATCGACGGCTTCCACTTCCATGGTCGCCTTGTCGGTCTCGATCTCGGCGATCACGTCGCCGGACTTGACGGTGTCGCCTTCCTGCTTCAGCCACTTCGCGAGGTTGCCCTCGGTCATGGTGGGCGAGAGGGCCGGCATCAGGATGTTGATCGGCATCGCTCCCTCCGGGCCTTAGCGATAGCAGACGTGCTTCGCCGCTTCCGCGATCTGCGCGGTTTGCGGGAGTGCGAGCTTCTCGAGATTGGCGGCATACGGCATCGGCACATCGACGCCGGCAACCCGCGCCACCGGCGCGTCGAGGTAATCGAATGCCAGCTCCATCATGGCGGCGGCGAGCTCGGAGCCGATCCCGGCGAACGGCCAGCCCTCCTCCACCGTCACGAGCCGGTTGGTCTTCTGGACCGAGGCGACGATGGTCGCGGTGTCGAGCGGGCGGATGGTGCGGAGATCGATCACCTCGGCGTCGATGCCCTCCTTCGCCAGCAGTTCGGCCGCCTCGAGGGCGACGCCGACCATGCGCGAGAAGGCGGTGATAGTGACCTGGCCGCCCGGTCGCACGACCTTCGCCTTGCCGATGGGCACGATCCAGTCCTTGTCCTGCGGCACCTCGAAGCTCTGGCCGTATAGAATCTCGTTCTCGAGGAAGATCACCGGATTGGGATCGCGGATCGCGGACTTGAGGAGCCCTTTGGCGTCGGCTGCCGACCAGGGCGCAACCACCTTCAGGCCAGGAATATGCGCGTACCAGCTCGCGTAGCATTGTGAATGCTGGGCGGCGACCCGCGCCGCGGCACCGTTCGGGCCGCGGAAGACGATCGGGCTGCCCATCTGGCCGCCGGACATGTAGTTGGTCTTGGCGGCCGAATTGACGATCTGGTCGATCGCCTGCATGGAGAAGTTGAAGGTCATGAACTCGACGATCGGCTTCAGCCCCATGAAGGCGGCGCCGACGCCAAGGCCGGCGAAGCCGTGCTCGGTGATCGGTGTGTCGATGACGCGGTCGGGGCCGAACTCTTCCAGCAGGCCCTGGGAGACCTTATAGGCGCCCTGATACTCGGCGACCTCCTCGCCCATCAGGAACACCTTGGGATCGCGCCGCATCTCCTCGGCCATCGCGTCGCGCAAGGCCTCGCGCACGGTTTGGGTCGCGGTCGGGCCGGCATAATCCGGCTCCGCGGCGACGGGTGCAGCCGCAGGTTTGGCAGCACTCGGTGCGGGCGCAGGCTTCGGTGCCTCGGCCTTCGCCTCCGGCTTGGGTGCCGGGGCTGCCGCCGGGGCAGTGTCGGCAGCTTCGTCATCGCCGCGCAGCACGGCGATCGGCGTGTTGACGGCGACGTTCTCGGTACCTTCGGGCACCAGGATCTGGTCGAGCACGCCCTCGTCGACCGCCTCGACCTCCATGGTCGCCTTGTCGGTCTCGATCTCGGCCAGGACGTCGCCGGCCTTCACGGCGTCGCCCTTGGCTTTGAGCCATTTCGAGAGCTTGCCCTCGGTCATGGTGGGCGAGAGGGCGGGCATCAGGACTTGAACCGACATCGTCTGCCCTCCCTTACGCGTTCACGAGGACGTCGGTGTAGAGCTCCGCGGGATCGGG
>DATKNM010000006.1:0-12855 GCA_035541335.1 Binatia bacterium | reverse complement strand
GCTTCCGAAGATGGACGGGATCGAAGTGCTGCGCCGCCTGCGGACGCGCGGCAACAACGTGCCGGTGCTGATCCTGACCGCGAACAACACGGTCGCCGGTCGCGTCAGCGGGCTCGACAGCGGCGCCGACGACTATCTGGCAAAACCGTTCGACATCCATGAGCTGGAGGCCCGGGTTCGCGCCCAGTTGCGCCGCGCCACCCAGCACAAGTCGCCGGTCATCGAGTTCGGCAGCCTGGCCTTCGACAGCAACAGCCGGCGCTTCACCTTGCGCGGCGAGGAGCTGGAGCTGACGCCGCGCGAGCGCGCCGTGCTCGAGATGCTGATCACCCGACAGGAGAAGCCGGTCGGCAAGCAGGCCCTTGCCCAGGCAGTATTCGGCTTCGACACGGACGCAAGTCCGAATGCGATCGAGATCTACGTGCACAGGGTGCGGAAGAAGCTCGAATCCAGCGACATCGGCATCGTGACGATGCGCGGGCTCGGCTACCTCCTGCGGCGGGTCGATGGCGCATAGGAGCCTTCGCCTGCAGCTTCTGCTCTGGCTGCTGATTCCGCTCGCCGGTGCGGTCGTCGCCAACACCTGGGTCACCTATCGCAATGCCCAGGACACCGCCGGCATCGTCACCGACCGCACCCTGCTCGCCTCCGCGCGCAGCATTGCCGAGCGCGTCCAGGTCAACGGCGGCGCGGTTGACGTCACGATTCCGCCGGCGGCGCTGGAGATGTTCGAGACCGGGTTCCACGATCGGGTCTATTACCGGATCATGCGCCTCGACGGCGCCACGGACGTTGCGTTGATCGCGGGCAACGCCGACCTGCCGCGGCCGCGGGATACGGTCCAGCCCCTGATGTCGGTCTTCTATGACGCGGACTACCGCGGTGAGCCCTTGCGGCTGGTCGCGATCCGCCAGCCGCTGCTGGGCGGCGGCCAGGCAACCGCCTTGATTGTGATCGGCGAGACGCTGGTCGCACGCGGCGACATGGCGACGGGCCTCTGGGTCCGCAGCCTGCTGCAGCAGAGCCTCCTGGTCCTCATCGTCGCGGTCTTCGTCTGGTTCGGGCTGGAGCGCGGGCTGAGGCCGCTGTTGCGGCTGCGCGAGGCTGTGCTGGAGCGCGCTCCCGACGAACTCCGGCCGTTCTCCGCCGAAGCGCTGCAGTCGGAGCTTCAGCCGCTGGTCGCGGCCTTGAATCAGTACATCGAGCGTCTTCGGCGCCAGATCGAGGCGCAGCGGAGGTTCGTCGCCAATGCTGCGCATCAGCTCCGCACGCCGCTCACCATCCTCGCGACCCAGGCCGGCTACGCGATCCGCTCGCGCAATCCCGCGGAGAAGGACGAGGCGCTCGAGGCGATCCACGGCCATGCCCGGGATATGGCGCGTCTGGCGCACCAGCTGTTGACGCTCTCCAACGTGGAGCCGGACGGTCGGGCCCGCCGCAGGGACCGGGTCGATCTCGTCGCCGTCGCGCGTCGTGCCCTGGAATCCCAGGTCTCCCATGCTCTCGGGCGCGACATGGATCTCGGATTCGATCCCAAAGTTTCCGAGGCGCCTATGCCGGGTGACGCGACCCTGCTCCACGAGCTGATCGTCAATCTGGTGGACAATGCGCTCCGCTACACGCCGCGGAACGGCGTCGTGACGGTTGGCATCGAGGACGTTGGCTCCGACTGGCTGTTGACAGTGCGCGACGACGGTCCCGGCATTCCGGAGGCCGAGCGCGGGCGGGTGTTCGAGCGCTTTTATCGCGTGCTCGGCAACGAAGCCGAGGGTAGCGGCCTCGGCCTCGCCATTGCCAAGGAGATTGTGGACGGCGCCGGCGGCACGATCGCCCTCGCCGATGCCGGCACGACGGGCGGGCTGCTGGTCTCGGTCCGGCTGCCGAAGGCGGCCTAGCGGACGGCCGTCAGCCTCACTCGGTGCTCGTCATCTGCCTGGCGCGCAGGTTCTGGGCGTAGACGTTGATGATCAGCGCCGCCAGCAGGATGAGGCCGCGGATCAGGATCTTCAGGAAACTGTCGATCTGCACGTGGTCGAGGCCGTTGTTGAGGACGCCGAGCACGAACAGGCCGATGATGGTGTTGCCGATCCCGCCGCGTCCGCCGAACAGGCTGGTGCCGCCGACCACGACCGCGGCGATCGAATCCAGCAGATAGGTGTCGAATTCGTTCTGCTGGGCGCTGCCGAGATGGGAGACGCCGAGCATGCCGGCCACGCCGCCGCAGATGGCGGAGATCACCATGACCGAGGCCAGGATGCGCTTCACATTGACGCCGGAATATTCCGCCGCCTCGCGATTGCCGCCGACCATGTAAACGTAGCGGCCGAAGCGCGTATAGGTGAGCACGATGTGGCCGACCAGCAGGAAGAGGGCCAGCACGATCACCAGCCAGGGGACCCCGAAGAGCGAGTCCTGGCCGAGGGTCACGATGATCGGCGGCACCGCATAGAGGATCTGGCCGCGCACCAGGAGGGCGCAGATGCCGGCGGCGATCTGCATCATCGCCAGGGTCATGATGAAGGAGGGGATGCCGATCTTGGTCATGCCGAAGGCGTTGACCGCACCCAACACTGCGCAGAGCAGGAAGGCGCAGACGATGGCCAGCCACCCCGGCAGCACGACATTGGCGACGTTGACGTAGTCGGCCTGCGACGTGAAATAGGCGACCGCGATGCCGGTCGCGTTCGCCACCACGGCGAAGGAAAGGTCGATCTCGGCGCAGAGGATCACGAAGGTGAGCCCGACCGCCATGATGCCGGTGATGGAGATCTGCACCAGGATGTTCTCGGCGTTGTCCAGCGTCGCGAAGGAGGGGCTGGCGAAGGTGAAGAACAGCAGCAGGGCGATCAGGGTCGCGAACGGCGCGATGTTGCGCATCTGGTTGCGCATGAAGGTGCGGAGCTGGAACGAATTGCTCTTCGCGGAGGCCTGGGCCGGCATGCTCATCTGGTCTTGCTCCTCACGCGGCTTCCAGCAGCCGGTCCTTGCTGATGCTCTCGCTGGCGAATTCGTGCACGATCCGCCCCTTCTTCATGACGACGATCCGGTCGGCCAGCGACAATACGGTCTCCGGCTCGGCCGACACAACCACGACCGCGAGGCCCTGGTCGCGCAGGTTGCGGACGATCTTCACGACGTCGTCCTTGGCGCCGACATCCATCCCGCGGGTCGGCTCGGAGAGGATCAGGACCTTGGTCGGATAGGTCAGCCATTTCGCCAGGGCCACCTTCTGCTGGTTGCCGCCCGAGAGCGAGCCCAGCAGCGCCTTCACGTTGGCCGGGCGGATGTTCAGGGCCTTGGTCTGGTGCTCGGCCATGTCGCGCTCGACACCCGGCTTCAGCCAGAGCCGGGAGATCCTCCCCAGCACGCTGATCGAGACGTTCTTGTAGACCGGTTCCTGGTAGAACAGCATCGACCGCCGGCTCTCCGGCACGAAGGCGATGCCGGCCCGGCGCGCCGCGGCGGTGTTGGGAAAGCGCAGGGCCTTGCCCTCGATCGACAGGGTGCCCTCGTCCGGCTTCAGCTTGCCGAACAAAGTGCGGGTGAGCTCGATCTGGCCGCAGCCCATGAAGCCGTAGATTCCGAGCACCTCGCCTGCGCGCGCTTCCAACGTCACGCCGGCGAAGGCGCGGCCGGCCCCGAGGCCCTTGGTGGCCAGCACGACGGGTGCGGCAGGCTTGCTCTCGAGGGCGATCGAGCCGGTGTAGCTTTCCTCCAGCTCCTCATGGCCGCGGCCGATCATCCGCTCGATCACCCAGGCCTTGTCGATCCCGGCGGTGGGCGAGGTCGCGATCCGGCGGCCGTTCCGGAAGATCGTGACGGTGTCGGAGATCTCCAGGATGTCGTCCAGGAAGTGCGAGATGAAGATGATGCTGCGGCCGCTGGCCCGCACGCCGCGCAGCACCTCGAACAGGCGGTGCACCTCGGGCGGCGACAGGGCGGAGGTCGGCTCGTCGAGGATGATGATGCGCGCGCCGGAATAGAGCACCCGGGCGAGCTCGATCAGCTGCTGCAGGCCGATCGGCAGCGATCCCATGGTGACGGAAGGATCGACGTCGAGACCGAGCTTTTTCAGCTGCTCCCTGGCGCCGGCCTTCATCCCCTTCCAATCGACGAACCCATTCTTGGTGGGTTGCTTGCCGAGATAGACGTTCTCGGCCACGGTCAAGTCGGGAACCACGCTCAGTTCCTGATGCACCATGCCGATCCCGGCATCGAGCGCATCGCGCGCGGAATGGAAATGGACGTTCTTGCCGTCCAGGATCATGCGTCCGGCATAGGTGGTGTGGACGCCGGCGATGATCTTCATCATCGTGGACTTTCCGGCACCGTTCTCGCCGACGAGGCCGTGGATCTCGCCCTCGCGCAGCTCGAAATCGACCTCGCGGAGTGCTGCCACGCCGCCGAACGACTTCGAGATGCCTTCCATGCGCAACCGCGGTGCGGCGCCGGCTGCTGCGCTATCGACGGCCTCGGGTCTCGTGTCAGGACTCATATGCGTCACCAATCCGCCGCATCACGGGTGGACCTGGAAGGGACGGGCCGGGAACGCATCGCTGCGCGCCCGGCCCCCATTCCCCAAGGGCATTCCTCGACTGCTGTGACGTCAGATCAGGAAGTGATCTTCCATCCACTGCATGCCGGCCGCGTTGTCCTTGGTGACGACCGGGCCGTCGGTGACGACGTTCTTCGGGATGCCGGCGCCGGTCTTCTCGCCGCTGACCGCGGCGACGCCGGCGACGATCGCGCCGCCATGGATGCGGCAGGACGGATTGCGGACCGTGGCCAGCATCCGGCCGTCCGCGACCGCGGCAAGAGCGGGCGGCATGGCATCGCAGCCGCCGATCTTGATGTTGGTGCGGTTGTGCGCCTTCATCACGTTATAGGCGGCGAGCGCCATGTCGTCGTTGTGGAAGTAGGCCGCGTCGATCTGCGGATACTTGGTGAGATAGGTCTCCCAGAGCCGCGCGACCTTGGTCACGTCCCAATCCGCCGGCTGGTCGTCCAGCACCTCGATGCCGGGATGCTGCGACACGATCGACTTGAAGCCCTTGGCGCGGCCTTGGGCGCCGGTATGGCCGAGCGCACCCTGGGTCATGATCACCTTGCCCTTGCCGCCGATCGCATCGACCAGCGCGGCGGTCACGGAAGCGCCCATGAACACGTTGTCCGGCGCCAGGAAGGCGTGGATGTCGATCTGGTCCAGCGGCGCGATCAGCGTGTCCATGTCGATCACCGGGATGCCGGCGTCGATCATCTTCTTCACCGGCTGGGTCAGCGTGCCGATGCCGAAGGCCTGGATCGCGACGAAGTCCCACTTCTGCGAGGCCATGTCGTCGATCGCGGCGCGCTGCTTCACCGCGTCGAGCTGGCCGTCGAACCAGGTCACTTCGACGTTGTAGAGCTTGCCCCAGTATTCCGCCGCCTGCTTGCCCTGGGCGCACCAGGTCGCCTGCAGGCCCGCGTTGGAGAACGCAGCCTTGAGGGGTTTGTCGGAGCGGCCGACTGCGTCAGCCGAGGCTTCCTTTACCCCCAAGCCACTGAGCAGAGCCGCGGCCCCACCCACCATCGACGCGCCCGCAAGGAAGCCACGCCGACTTGTGTTCGATTGATCCGACATTTTGTTTTCCTCCCAAGGAACTTGCTTATTGCATGCAAGACCCGGAAAGTATGGCAGGCGTCGCGACGACGGGCAAGCTGTCGGACGCACCGGGCGGCTATTTATCGGACAATTGAACGCCTCTTGTGCGGCGCAGCGCGACGGGCGGCGGCGCATGCGGGGCAATCGCGATTTAGACCAGTCCGGTGGTCTTGCGGGTGACTGGCGCTTGGCGGTGCCGCGCTCCCGCGCGAGGGCTCCAGACCAGTCGTGTCATGGTCAAAGGCATCGGCTCCCACGCGTCATGGCCGCGGTTTGCAGCGCAGGACGCCAATTGATAAGACGGATTGATGGCACGCAAGCCACGCAAGCTCGCCGCTGCTGATCTCAAGGATGCGGCCCTCGATTATCTCGCCCGCTACGCGGTCTCGACCGCGCGGCTGCGCCAGGTGCTGCAGCGGCGCATCCGGCGCTCGGCCAAGGCGCACGATTTCGATCCGGCGATGCTGCTGAGCGCGCTCGAAACGGTGATTGCCGATCTCGACCGGGTCGGCCTGCTGAACGATCAGGCCTATGCCGACACCAAGGCGCGCAGCCTCAACCGCCGTGGCGGCTCGCGCCGGCTGATCGCCGCCAAGCTTGCCGGCGCCGGCGTCGCGCGGGATGCGACGGCAGCGGCCCTGGGGCGGCTGGAGGAGGAGACCCCGGAGGCGGAATGGGCCGCGGCGCTGGCTTATGCGAGGCGCCGCCGGCTCGGCGCATTCCGGACGACCGAGGATTCGTCGCCGGAACGGCGCCGGAAGGACCTGGCGGCGATGGCGCGGGCCGGGTTTGCGCTGGATCTGGCGCGGCGCGTGCTCAGCGGTAGCGACTGACGCGCAGCGTCAGGCCGCCGAGGATCACCAGCAATGTCCCGGCGGTGACGCTGACCGCGATCATGCCGTGCGGGTTCCAGATCTGCATGGCGATGCCGCCGATCAGCGGGCCGAAGAGGGCGCCCAGCTCCCAGAACATGGTGAAGGCGGTGTTGGCGCTCGGCAGATGCTCGCGGGCATAGGCGCGGCCGAGCATGGTCAAGGCGGTTGTGTAGATGCTGTTGCCGAAGCCGCCCCAGAGCAGCAGCAGGATCCAGACCGCGATGCCGCGATGGATGGCGAAGGGCAGGCAGGCGGCGCTCAGCGCCTGCACCGAGCCGCCGAACATGAGGACGCGGCCCGGATTCATGCGGTCGAGGATATGGCCGACCGGAATCTGTGCCAGCATGCCGCCGACCACCAGAGCGGTGATCAGCCAGACCGCCTGGGATTCCGGCAGGCCGGCGCGGACGCCATAGACCGGCAGCAGGGTCATGTTGATGACCGTCGTCCCGCCATGGATGACCGATGCCGCCATGGCGATCGGCGCCTGGCGCGCGACCGTGCGCAGCGGCAGTGCTTCGTGATGATGGAAGGTCGGGACCCCGCCGCCGGCCGCGGCGATCGGGATCGGCGCCAGTGCCAAGGCGAGGATTCCGGCGCTGACGAAGAAGGGCAGCATGCCCGTGCTGCCCATGGCGCCGACCAGGAGCGGTCCGCTGGCGGCGCCGGCGCTGAGGACGGTCACATAGATGCCGATGATGCGGCCGCGGGATTCGTCGGGGGCGAGGGCGTTGACCCAGGTCTCGCTGACGATCCAGATGAGGCCGATCGAGAAGCCCATGACGAAGCGGAGGGCGAACCAGAGCGGCAGCCGGTCCAGCAGCGGGAACAGGATCAGCGCCAGCACCGCGACCCCGGCGCCGGCGCAGATGCTGGCGACGGCGCCGAGACGCTGCACGATCCGCGGGATGAAGGCGCCGCAGAGCAGCACGGCCAGCGACGGCACGGCGGCGAGCGCGCCGTTGATCGAGGCGTCGACGCCGCGGTGCTCCAGGTTGACCGCGAGCAGCGGCCCGACCAGCGCGTAGATCAGCGCCACCACGCCCACGCTGGCAATGACGGCGATGAGGCCGCGCGCATTCAGCGGCGGTGCGTCGGCGTCGATCGGCGGCGAGTCATCCAGAGGCGGCACGGCGATCCCCCAAGGCGGCTCCTCACCCTAGAGGATTGCCACCGGCGCGCGCAACGCGCGTCCGGGGCTACAGCAGGCCTTCCCGCTTCAGGTCCTGCATCGCCGCCTCGATCCCTTGCCGCAGGATGCCGACCAGCTCGTCGATCTGGCCCTCGGTCAGGGTCAGGGGCGGCGAGATCACGTTGAGCGCCCCCAGCGGCCGCACGATCAGCCCCAGGCGCTCGCAGTGGTCGGAGATCCGCTTGCCGATGTTCGCCGCTTCCGGCAAGTGCTCGCGCGTCGCCTTGTCGGCGACGTTCTCGACGCACATCATGAAATGCCGCCCGCGGACCTGTCCGACGATGGGGAGGTCCAGGAGCTCGTTCAGCTTTTTCTCGAGATAGGGGCCGACCTTGCGGACATGGCCGCAGATGTCGTCCCGCTCCATCAGGGCGATGTTGGCGAGGCCGGCGGCGCAGGCGACCGGGTGGCCGGAATAGGTGAAGCCGTTGGTGAACCAGCCGTCGGGATCGGCGGCGCTCATCGCGTCATAGACCTGGTCGGAGAAGATGCAGGCGCCGAGGGGCTGGTAGCCCGAGGTCAGGCCCTTCGCCGTCACGATCATGTCGGGCTCGATGCCGAAGACATCCTTCGAGGCGAAGAAGTGCCCGAGCCGGCCGAAGGCCGTCACCACCTCGTCGGAGATGTAGAGCACGTCATGCCGGCGGCAGACCTCCAGCGTCCGCGCGTGATAGCCTTCGGGCGGCACGATGACGCCGCCGGCACCCATGATCGGCTCGGCGAAGAAGCAGGCGACGTTGTCGGGGCCGAGCTCCAGGATCTTGTCCTCCAGCTCCTGCACCAGGAAGTCGCAGAACTCCGCCTCGCTCATGCCTTCGGCCCGCGCCTTTTCCGAGCGATAGAAGTTCGGCGAGGAGACGTGGTGGATCCAGTCCTCGATGAAATGCAGACTCGGGCTGCGATCGGCCGGCCGGCCGGTGATCGAGGCGGTCAGATAGGTGCTGCCGTGATAGGCGTCGATCCGGCTGATCACATGGATCTTCGACTTCTTGCCGCGCCGCGCATGGTAATAGTGCGCGATCCGCACCGCGGTGTCGTTCGCGGTCGAGCCGCCGCAGGTATAGAAGACATGGTTGAGCGCGCCGGGGGCGAGGCTCGCCAGCTTCGCCGCCAGCTCCGCGGCCGGCACGTTCGTGGTGTCGACGAAGGGATTGTAGAAGGCGAGGCGTCGCGCCTGCTCGGCGATCGCATCGGCGATCTCGTGCCGGCCGTAGCCCGCATTGACGCACCAGAGCCCGCCGATCCCGTCGAGGTAGCGCTTGCCGGAGATGTCCGTGACGTAGACCCCTTCGGCGCGGTCCATGATCAGCGACCCCTCCTGCTTGAAGGAGTCGAAGTGGGTCCAGGGATGGACGAAATGATCGCGGTCCTTGCGCCAGATGTCCTTGGGATCGACCTGACCGAGATCGGCGGCCCAGACCTGGTTGTTGCTTCCCTGAACGCTCATCATTTCTCTCCCAGAAACCTCTTATCAAAAAACTATAGACACTATAAATTTATAGTCAATCTTGCTTTGTCAGATTTGACAACCGGCGACGGAAATCGGTGTTAGGATTCAGCGACTTGCGAGCGGAGATGCGAATCGGACGATGAGCGGGCTGCGGGCGAAACAGAAGGAAATTCGCCGCCAGGCGATCCTGGGCGCTGCCGCGCGCCTGTTCAAGGCGCGGGGCTTCGACAAGACGGCGATGGAGGAGATCGCGGCGGCCGCCGAGCTCTCGGTCGCCACCGTCTACAACTACTTCAAGACCAAGGGCGAAATCTGCGTCGCGATCTACAAGGCCGACCGCGACCTGGTGCAGGCCGCGACCGACCGGGTGATCGCCGATCCGCCGAAGGATCCGGTCGCCGCCATCTGCAAGCTGATCGAAACCGATTTCGAGACCGAGGTGCCGTTCATCGACCGCGGCGCCTGGGAGGCCCTGTTCGCCGCCGCCTTCCAGGCACATACCGGAGCCACGGGGGCGGGCGTGGCCGAGGCCTGGGCGGGCGCCGAGATCATGCGGATCGACCAGTTCGTCCGGCTGCTGGACGTGCTCAGGGCACGCGGCGCCATCGCCGTCGGCGCCGACATCAAGAGCGCCGCCGACCTCTTGGGCGCGCTCACCTTCTCCTATTTCTTCGACTGGATCGTGGACATGCGGACCGGGACCGGCGCCGGCAATCGGCGCTTCCTCGATGCCGGGGCCAAGCGGCGCCTGCGCGCCCAGGTGAAGCAGCTGGTGGCCGGCCTCCAGCCCTGAGCCGCCCTGAGTCCTGCGGGCCTTGGGGCCGCGAACCGCACGCAATCTCGGGGGTTGTGCCAGGGCGCAGGCCGTGCGACGCCTGCCGTGCTGTTGCCATTGGATGGGGCGCAATGCGGAGCTGCTTCGGCAGGGTATCGGTACGGCGCAGCGGGCAGGGGATCCGGATCGCGGCCGGGCTGGCCGTGGCGCTGCGCATCGTGCTCGTGTCGGGTGCGGTCTCGGCGGCGGATTACTCCGTCACCATGTCCAAGGTAACGGATTCCACCCTCGGCCAGGCCCTGCAGTCGAGCTCGACCCTGATCGAGCTGCAATCCGCGCCGCCGGAGGATGCGACCGCCCTCCGCCGGCGCGCCGAGGACGATCTCGACCGCCTGCAGAAGGCGCTGCGCTCCTCGGGATACTACGACGGCCGCGTCGCGATCACCGTCGACGGCCAGGCCGTTGCCGATGACAAGACGGTGCAGCCCGTGCTCGAAGATTCCTCCAGCGACGAAAAGGCTGGCGACGACAAGGCCGCGAGCAAGAAGAAGGTTCCGGTCAAGATCGAGATCAAGCCCGGACCGCTCTATCACCTGCGCCATATCACGATCACCGGCGCCGAGGCGCTGAAGCCGAAGCTGACCTCGAACCTGAAGGCCGGCGCGGCGGCCCGGGCCGGCGACATCATCGCCGAACGCCGCCGTCTCCTCGACGCGGCGATGCAGCAAGGCTATCCCTTCGCCGCGGTCGAGCTCCAGCCCGCCGTGGTCGATCACGCCAGCCATACCCTCGATGTCACCTTCGCCGTCACCACCGGGCCGGTCGCACCCCTAGGGACGGTGACGGTGCACGGCCTCGACTATGTCTCCCGCGATTTCATCGCCCGCCGCACGGCCTCGGTCCCGGGCACGCCGTTCAGCCCGGCGGCGCTCGATGCCCTCCGTGACGACCTGCAGTCGCTCGACGTCTTCAGTTCGGTGAAGGTGACGCCGGGTGCGACGCTCGACGCCGATGGCCGCCTGCCGGTCACCGTCGATGTGACCGAGCGCGACCGCCACTTCATCGGCTTCGGCGCCAGCTACTCCACCAACGACGGCGCCGGCGCCACCGCCTATTGGGGCGATCGCAATCTCTTCGGTGGCGGCGAGCGCCTGCGTCTCGACGCCGATGTGACCGGCCTCGCCGTCGGCGGAATCACCACCACCAGCGGCTCGACCGGCGGCAATGTCGACTACACGGTCTCCGCCAATTTCCGGAAGCCGGACGTGTTCGTCCAGAAGCAGGACCTGGTCAGCGGCCTCGCACTGACCGACGAGCATGATCCCGACACCTTCGACAAGGAGGCGGTGACCGCCACCGCCGGCTTCGAGCGGACGCTCTCGAAGACGGTGAAGGTCAGTTACGGCTGGGAGATCGAACGGTCGCGGATCGACGATCACCGCAGTTCGACTCGCGACTTCCTGCTGGTCGGACCGACTGGTTCGATCGCCTATGACACGACCGACGATCTCCTCAACCCGACGCGGGGCGTGCGGCTGTCGCTCGGTGGCGAGGCCTACCCGACCTGGTTCGGCTCCAACGAGAACGTGTTCACCACCACGAGCTCCGCTTCGGGCTATTTGGATCTGGCCGGAAAGGGCGACCTCGTGCTGGCGGGCAGGGTGGGCGTCGGCAGTGCCTTCGGCAGCAGTCTCGACGACCTCCCGGCTGACCGGCGGCTCTATGCCGGCGGCGGCGGTTCGGTGCGCGGCTACAGGTACCGCTCGATCAGCCCAGAGGATTCCAACGGCAACCTGACCGGCGGGCGCAGCGAGATCACCGGCAGCATCGAGCTCCGCTATCGCTTCCTCGGCGACTTCGGCATCGTGCCGTTCATCGATGCCGGCTCGGTCTCGGACAAGGCGACGCCCAACTTCGACGGCGGCGTCCAATATGCCGCCGGCCTCGGCTTTCGCTATTACACCAGCTTCGGCCCGATCCGCGCCGACATCGCGGCGCCGCTCAACCCGCGGAAAGGCGATGATCCGGTCGCCTTCTATGTCAGCATCGGGCAGGCCTTCTGATGCGGCGCGCGGGCAAGATAGCACTGATCGTCATCGGCACCCTTGTCGTGCTGCTGGCCGTCGCCTTCGGCCTCCTGCAGACCGGCTTCGGCAAGCGCGCGGTGTTGCGCATCGTCGAAAGCGAGCTCGCCGACCCGCCCGTCCGCCTGCAGGCGCGGTCGCTGGAAGGCTTCGTGCCGTTCGAATTGACGCTGAACGGCGTCGTCCTCTCCGATGCGGAGGGGACCTGGTTGACCGTGGACCACGTCACCGTGCTCTGGTCCCCGCTCGCCCTGTTCGAGGGCAAGCTTTCCATCAAGGAGATCCACGCCGGCATCGTCACTTTGGTCCGCGCACCGGTCGCTCCGCCCGCTGCTCCGGCAAAGGCGCGGCCGCGGCAAGCGGAGCCGTCGCTGCCGAGCCTTCCCTTCGCCGTCGATCTCGATCGCCTCGCCGTCGATCGGCTGGACCTGGCTTCCGGCATCATCGGCGATGCGGCGGCCTTCAGCATCGGGGCTGAGGCGCGGCTCGGAGATCCGGCGGCCGGCTTGCAGGCGAAGCTCGCCGTGACTCGCATCGATCGCGACCGGGACCGCGCCTCGCTCGACCTCGACTATCGCCCCGCGGCCGATACCTTGACCGTCGATGTCTCGGCCGAGGAGCCGCAAGGCGGTCTCGTCACCCATCTGATGGGACTGCCGGGATCGCCAAAGCTGCAGGTCCGCATCCAGGGCTCCGGTCCGCTCAGCGCCTGGCAGGCAAAAGGCAGCGCCACCCTCGACGACAAGCCTTTGCTCGACCTGACGGCCTCGAGCCAGGGTGCCACGACGGCTCGCCGCGTCGGCTTCGATCTCAAGCTGGCGCAGATCCCGATGCTGCC
>DATKNM010000005.1:0-2985 GCA_035541335.1 Binatia bacterium | reverse complement strand
CATGGTTCATCTTCCATCCGCCATTGAAGAACGCGCCCGAGAGGGCGGGAGTCGATATATCAGGGCAAGAGCCTTGGCATGTCGACTCCAATGGGGGCAAGGCGTCACCCCATCCCCTCAGGCCGTCCCCTCAGGCTGTCCGGGCCGCCTTGACGCCGAGCTCCTCTTCCATCGCCTGGCGCATCTTGAACTTCTGGACTTTGCCGGTGACGGTGGTGGGGAAGGCGTCGACGAAGCGGACGTAGCGCGGGATCTTCTGGTGGGCGATCTGACCCTCGCAGAAGGCCTGGACGTCGCGCTCGCTGAGCTGCTCGCCGGCCTTGACCCGGATCCAGGCGCAGAGCTCCTCGCCGTATTTCTGGTCCGGCACGCCGAACACCTGCACGTCCTGGATCTTCGGATGGCGGTAGAGGTACTCCTCCACCTCCCGCGGATAAACGTTCTCGCCACCGCGGATCACCATGTCCTTGATGCGGCCGACGATATTGCAGAAGCCGGCATCGTCGATGGTGGCGAGGTCGCCGGTGTGCATCCAGCGCGCGGGATCCAGCACCTCGGCGGTCTTGTCAGGCTGGTTCCAATAGCCGCGCATCACCGAATAGCCGCGGGTGCAGAGCTCGCCGGTCGCGCCGCGCGGTGCAATGCGCCCCTCGGCGTCGATCACCTTGACCTCGAGATGCGGATGGATGCGCCCCACCGTGGAGACCCGGCGCTCCACCGGATCGTCGACGGCGCTCTGGAAGCTGACCGGGCTGGTTTCGGTCATGCCGTAGCAGATGGTCATCTCGCGCACATGCATCAGCGCCATGACCTTCTTCATCAGCTCGATCGGGCAGGGCGATCCCGCCATGATGCCGGTCCGCAGGCTGGAAACATCGAACTCCTTGAAGCCCGGATGCTCGAGCTGGGCGATGAACATGGTCGGCACGCCGTAGATCGCGGTGCAGCGCTCCTCGGCGACGGTGGCGATGGTCGCCAGCGGATCGAAGCCCTCGCCGGGATAGACCATGGCGGCGCCGTTGGTGACGGCGGCAAGGTTGCCCATCACCATGCCGAAGCAATGATAAAGCGGCACGGGGATGCAGATCCGGTCCTGCGGCGTGAGGGCGCAGCCGCGCCCGACGAAATAGCCGTTGTTGAGAATGTTGTGATGGGTGAGTGTCACGCCCTTCGGGTTGCCGGTGGTGCCGCTGGTGAACTGGATGTTGATCGGATCGTCGAACTGCAGCACGCCGGCGAGCCGCGCGACCTCCGCACGCTCCTTCAAGCCGGCGCGCTTCGCCACTTCGGCGAACGGGATGGTGCCGGGAGAGGTGCCGCCGATCTGGATGACGATCTTCAGGTGCGGCAGCTTCGCCGAGACGAGCGCGCCGGGCGTGGCGGTCTTCAGCTCCGGCGCCAGCGTCGTCAGCATGCCGATGTAATCGCTGGTCTTGAACTGCGTCGCCGTGACCAGTGCCTTGCACTCCACCAGATTGAGCGCGTATTCGAGCTCCGTCAGGCGGTATGCCGGATTGACCGTCACCAGAATGAGGCCGGCCTTGGCGGCGGCGAACTGGGTCAGCGCCCATTCCGCGCGGTTCAGGGACCAGATGCCGATGCGGTCACCCGGCACGAGGCCGAGGCCGAGCAGGCCGGCGGCGAAGGTATCGGCTTCGCGCTGCAAGTCCTTCCAGCTCCAGCGCGTGCCGGTGCCGCGGTCGATCAGCGCCGGGCGATCGCCCCAGCGCGCGGCGGCGAGATCCAGCGCATGGCCGATCGTGTGCCCCAGCAGCGGCGTGTCGCTGATGCCGCTCACATAGCTTGTGGTCTCCGTCATGACGTTTCCTCCCAAGAATGGCGCCGCCTCGTGGTCGAGGTCTTGGTCGTAGCGCGCTTCGTCAGTTCCGTTCGGCGATCTGCATCACATGCCTTGGTTTCCGTGGTGTTTCAGTTGTTTCCGTTCTTCGCCGCCAACGCCTGCGCCACCTTCGATGCGGGCGTGCGGCCGAGTTGCAGCGTGATCGCGCGGCCGACCGCGGCCAGCTTGGCGAGATCGATGCCGGTCGCGATGCCCATGCCGTTCAGCATGTAGACGACATCCTCGGTCGCGACATTGCCCGAGGCGCCCTTGGCGTAGGGACAGCCGCCGAGGCCGGCGACCGAGCAGTCCACGACGGCGATGCCGAGCTCCAGCGCGGCCAGGATGTTGGCGAGCGCCTGGCCGTATGTGTCGTGGAAGTGGACCGCGAGCTTCGCCTTCGGCACCTGGGCCGCCACCGTCTCGATCATGCGCTGGGTCCTGACCGGCGTGCCGGTCCCGATCGTATCGCCGAGGGAGATCTCCTCGCAGCCGAGATCGAGCAGCGCCTTCGCGACCTTGGCGACGGCGGCGGGTGCGATCTCGCCTTCATAGGGACAGCCGAGCACGCAGCTCACATAGCCGCGGAGGCGCCGCTCTTCCGCCAATGCACGTGCCGCAACCGGACGGAAGCGGTCGATGCTCTCGGCAATCGAGCAGTTGATGTTCTTCTTGCTGAAGCTCTCGGAGGAGGCGGCGAAGATCGCGATGTCCTTGGCGCCGGCGGCCTCCGCGCCTTCGAGACCCTGCAGGTTCGGCACCAGCACGGGATAGCGCACGCCGGCCTTGCGCTTCAATCCGGCGAGGACCGCGGCAGTGTCCGCCATCTGCGGCACCCATTTCGGCGAGACGAAGCTACCCGCCTCCACGACCTTCAGGCCGGCCTCGACCAACCCCTCGATCAACGCGATGCGCGCCGCGACCGGAACCGGCGTCGGCTCGTTCTGCAGGCCGTCGCGCGGTCCGACTTCGACGATGCGCACGCTCGGCGGCAGGTTCACGCCGTTTCCTCCAGCGCCAGCAGTTCCGCACCCTCCGGGACGAGATCACCGGCGGCGAAATGCACCGCCTTGATCTTGCCGTCGCGTGGCGCGGTCACCGCATGCTCCATCTTCATCGCCTCGACGATCGCCAGCAAGGCGCCT
>DATKNM010000004.1:0-3055 GCA_035541335.1 Binatia bacterium | reverse complement strand
GATGACGTTGGCGAAGTCGTTGCCGGTGCCGTCGATGTTGTCGGTACCCTTCAGGGTCAGCGATTCGATCGCCTGTCCGTTGGTCATCGTCCAGGAAACGGAGGAATAGACCCGATCCGTGCCGCCGCCGATGGCTTCGAGCACAGTGTCACCGGCATCGTCCACGAAGTAGATGTCGTTGCCGGCGCCCCCGGCCATCTGGTCCGCGCCGGTGCCGCCGTCGAGCCTGTCGTTGCCGGCGCCCCCGTCCAAGAAGTCGTCGCCGGCGTCGCCGTGGAGCACGTCGTTGCCGGCGTTGCCGCCGAGATCGTCCGATCCGTCGCCGCCCTCGATCCAGTCGTTGCCGGCGCCGCCGACGATGTCGTTGCCGCCGTCATTGCCGATGATAACGTTGCCGAGGGCGTTGCCGATCGCATCCAAGTCGCCCGTCCCCGCCAGGCGCAGATTCTCGACGTTGGCGTAGTCGCCGAGGTCGAGATCGAAGTCGGCCCAGATGACGTCGGTGCCGCCGTTCTTCGCCTCGACGACCGTGGTGGTCGTCGTGATGATGTAGGTATCGTCGCCCGTCCCGCCGACCAGGGTGTCGCCGCCGAAATCGTCGTACAGGGTGTCGCTGCCGGCACCGCCCCAGAGGAGGTCGATGCCGTCCCCGCCGTCCATCTGGTCGTTGCCGGCCTCACCGTTGAGGGCGTCGCGGTTGGCGGCGCCGATCAGCACGTTGTCGCCGGCGTTGCCGATCCCGATGAAGTGGTCGATGTCGCCGAGGTTGTAGAGCGCCTCGACATTGGCGGCGAGGGTGAAGCTCCGTGTGTTCGGATCCTGCACGGCGACCGCGTCGAACCCGCCGTTCGCCTGTTCGACGATCGTGTCGCGATTGCCGGCGAAGTTCTCGGCGTAATAGGCGTCGTCGCCCTGCCCGCCGATCAGAATGTCGTTGCCGCCGAGGCCCGTCAGGACGTCGGAGACGGGGGTGCCGATCAGCTTGTCGTTGCCTGCGGTGCCCGTAATGTTCACGTGTCGACTCCTATGGTTTTCGCGGCGGCAAAGCGCCGCCCTCGGGCAATCGCGGTGTCGCCGCGAACTGCCGGTTGTGTCTGCCTGCGTTTTCCGGATGCACGACCGCCCCCACGGTCGCCATGCACGCTACGCCACTCGTTCACTGCCGCGCAGCCCAACCCACGCGCCGGGCTCCAAGCCGGCCGGAGCCGGCTGCAACCATGCGGCGCACTCTAAGGGCGGTCCAGGCCGCGCGGGAAGCGGAACGTCTGTGCGTTCGCACACAGAAACGCTCCATGCCGACCCCAAGGTGCGGCGAGATCGACCCGGTGACCGGAGATGCGCCCGGCGCTAGACTCAAGGTGCGTCAGATCCCATGCGCCGCGCATATGAACGGCGGGAGTGAGCGAACTCGAATGACGAAGGACTCGGAGAATCTGCCCCAGCCGGCCGGCGGCTCGCCGCGGGAACAGGGACATGTTCTGGGACCGGGCGTCGACGCCGGCTTCGTCCCCGCCCCGCAAATCTATCCGCCGGCCTATCCCTCTCCGCCGACCCTGATCGAGGAGCTCCGGCCCTGGGCCGGACCGGAGCCCGCGCGCCCCGCCTTCTCGCCGCCGGTCTTCGGTGCGCTCTCGGTCATCTTCGGCGTCACCGCCTTCTACAAGGCGACGCTCTTGCTGGCGCCGCTGGCCCTCATCGCCGGGCTGATCGCCTGCCTGAAGCGACAATGGGGCTGGGGCCTGATCGGCGCCCTCTCCGCCCTCGCCGCCCTCGCCATCGACCCCTATTTCTGGGGCCTGGCCGGCATCTACTACGTCGCCCGGCTGCTGGGGCTTGTGGGTTGACGATATTTTTCAATTTAGATCAATGCGTTGGCGGCAGAACCGGCCGCCCTTGCCACCCAGGACTTCAGTCGCTATAACCCCGCGTCCCCCGGCACGATCGGGCGGAAAGGCGGCTACGGCTCGTACATAGGGCATGCCCAGGCCGCCGACGAGCAACCCCTTATCCGAGGAAGCAAAATGCCCAAGATGAAGACCAAGAGCGGCGCCAAGAAGCGCTTCTCTCTGACCGCGTCCGGCAAGGTCAAGTTCAAGCCGGCCAACAAGCGTCACGGCATGTCCAAGCGTCCCACCGACATGCGCCAGCAGAGCCGGCGCATGGAAGTGATGGCCGACCAGGACACCAAGAAGGTCCGGCGGTTCTTCCTGCCGAACGGCCTCTAACCCGCGGTTCTTAGAGAGGAGCATCACCCATGGCTCGCACCAAGCGCGGCGTCACCACGCACGCTCGCCACAAGAAGATCGTCGACATGGCCAAGGGCTATGTCGGACGCGCCGGCACCAACTATCGGATCGCGATCGAGAAGGTCGAGAAGGGCCTGCAATACGCCTATCGCGACCGTCGCGCCAAGAAGCGCAATTTCCGCGGCCTGTGGATCCAGCGCATCAACGCCGGCGTCCGTGAGCACGGCCTCACCTACTCGCAGTTCATCAACGGCATCAAGAAGGCCGGCATCGAGATCGACCGCAAGGTGCTCTCGGACCTCGCCATGCGCGAGCCCGCCGCCTTCGCCCAGCTCTGCCGCCAGGCGCAAGAGGCGCTGGTCAAGGCCTAAAGCCGGAGCCCGCTTGCCGCGCCGGTCGCTCCTCATTCCTTTCCTCTGCGCGACCGGCATGGTCGCCACGGGAATCGCGGGTTGCGACCGGTACGGGGACGACATCGACGCGGTGAAGACCGCAGAGAGCGTCATTCCCGGCAAGACCAACGAGATCCTGGCGATCGACATCGCCGGGGCCCGGGGCACGATCGAATGGCAGGGCAGCCCGGCGCCGCAATACGAGAGCCCGGACATCGTGGGGGTCGAGGCCGTGATCAAGCGGATCGGCGCCACCGGCGTCCGCCACCAGGTCGAGATCGACTTCGTGCACAACCGGCAGACCAAGAAGGTGGGCTTCGACGGCGTGCTGGTGGATGGCCGGAAGCAGGACTTCATGTCGGGCGCCTTTAGCCTGTTCCTGATGCAGTTGGAGTGACCGGCCGGCCCTTATCCAGG
>DATKNM010000003.1:0-4758 GCA_035541335.1 Binatia bacterium | reverse complement strand
GGGCGCCGCCGAGATCGAGATTGGCCGGGCGATCGAACTTCAATTCGATATGCCGTCCCTCGCCGACGATCTCGGTTCCGACCGGCTGCGGGAAATCGAGCACCAGGCGGCCGAAATCCTCGTGCACGCCGCCGCGTGCGGTGACGGGCGCGGTCTGCGCGAGAGCGGGCGCCGCCGTGAGCGCAATGCCGAGCAGGCAAAGCACGGCAATCAACGCGCTTCGCCAGGCGGCGGTGATGGCTCGGATCGGCGGTTCGGTCATCGACTCTCGGTCTTGTCGCCGAATCGGTGCACGGCGCATGCCAGGATCATATCGCGATCGATGTGCTAAGTCTTTGGCGGGAGAAGCCCTTTGATGCCTCCACCGCCAGCGGAACGCAGCTGGCGAGTCGCCGCCCGGGACTCGCCCCTTAGGGATTAGCTTCCGGCGCCTTGTCGAAGATGACGAGGTCGATGCCGGCGGCTTCGCCGGCCGAGGCCAGCCGCGCCCGAGGCATGATCGGCCCGGGGGCGCCCGCCGCTTCCAGACGCTGCGCCAGCTTCACCGCATAGCCGAGGCCGCCGGAGAACTCGGTGGGCCGATCCGGCCGGACCTCGACAGCGACCCGGTTCGGCACGGTCGAGAGTGCGCCGGCCAGCGCGAAGACCAACTGGCGCCCCGGCTCCTCGCCGGACGCCGTCACGGAGAGCAGGTCCTTGGCGGCGAGATGCAACACCACGCGGTCCCCCTGCCCCTCGACGACGACGTTCACCAGCGCGGGCTCGTGCTCCAGCTTCGCCTTCAGGAGCGAGGTCAGGTAATCGGTGTTGCGGCCATCGGCCTGGGGCACCGCCTCCATCGCGCGCTTCTCGGCGCTGGGCGGAATCGCCTGCGTAACCTGGCGGCCGGGAACACCGGCCAGGATCCGGTCGAGCTTCTCCTGGTCGACCGCGACCAGCGAATAGAGCAGCACGAAGGAACAGAGCAGGCAGCTCATGAAGTCGAGGAAGCTCATCAGCCAGGGCGGCTGCGGCGTCTCCACCGGCACCGGCATGGCCGCCATCAGATCCATCTGTGGGTCAGGTGCGCTCATGGCGCAGCCCCATCAGAAGGTGCAAGGCGCGCATTGGGGCGCAACCGGACATGGATCGCCACGGTCTCGCCGCTGCCGAGCTCGAGGCTGACGATGGCGGCGGCGTTGGCGAAGCCGGCGTCGCGGAGGGCACCTTCGACCGCGGTCCCGGCGGCGATCGCCTTGTCGTCGATCTGCGGCGCGGAGACCACCGCCTCGACCTCATAGGCGTAGTCGGTCGGGCCTACCTTGAGAGCGGTGAGCGCCTGGGAGAGGATATGCGGGAAGCCGGCGGCGAGTTTCGGCCCGTCGCCGGCGAATACCAGGCCGCGCGGCAGCTTCAGAACATAGTCGTCGGCGGTGGTGGCGGGGACGCCGCTCACCATCGGCACCTCGGCATTGAGCTCGGCCTGGAGATCGCCCAGCATCTTGCGGGACTTCTGCTCCGCCTCGACGGTGGTCGCGGCGGGCGCCGCCGTGCCCGTGCCGGCGAAGGTCCGCGCGAGGCTCGTCATCACCGACTTCTCGCGCCCCTGGTCGCGGAGCGAGATGCTGGTCAGCAGCACGAAGAAGCAGAGAATGAGGATGAAGAGGCCGACCAGGGTCGGCAGGCTCGGATTGCGTGACGGCCCCTGGTGGCCCCCGGAAGCGACCTCGATCCACTTCGAGACCGCGCGCTTCAACTCCGCCGCGCGTGCGGCATGGGCATCTGGATCCCCGGTATCAGCAGCGGCTGTCTGGGCGCCGGTCACCGCGCGCCCTTAGTCGAAACTCGCGAGAAGAGCGTCGATGTCGTCCTGCTTCGAGGCATTGTCGGGGAGCTGCGGGCCGTTGAGGAGCTTCTGGTCCTCGGTCGGCTGCTCCGCGGGCTCGGCCTGGGGATGCGCCGCCTTGTACTTCGAGATCTCGTCGCCGAAGGCGGCGACCAGGGCGTCGACCTTGGATTCGATGTGCTTCAGCGCCTTCACCACCTTGGTGATGCGCTGGCCGGTGATGTCCTGGAAGTTGCAGGACTCATAGACCTTGGTGACCGCGTCGGTGACCTTCTCCGCCAGCTCCGGCGACATCTCGCCGGTCAGGCTCTCGAGGCTCTCCATCGCCTGCAGGATGCCGTTGGTCGCCTCCTCGGTCGAGCCGACGATGGCGTCGAGCTCGTCGGTGGCGCTCGGCAGGTGCTCGCTCATGATCTCGTCGGGGCGGAGGGCGGCGATCTCGCTCTTCGCGGTGACGATGTAGCGCGCCAGGGACTCGACCTCGGCATAGAGCTTCAGGTTCATCTCGGAGAGGTCGCCCTCCATGGTCGCCAGCATCTCCGAGACCACGTCCTGGATCTCGTCCTTCGTGTAGCTGGGCATGCGCGTCTTCAGCGCGCTCAGCTTCGCAACCAGTTCGGCGGGAACCGCGCCAGACATTTGGGATCTCCCGGGTTCGTTATGCCGGCCAGCGGGGCCGGGAATCAGAAGTTGCCAATCACGGAGGCGAGCTTGGTCTTCAGCGTCGCGGCGTTGAACGGCTTCACGATGTAGTTGTTGACGCCGGCTTCCTTCGCCGCGATCACGTTCTCGGTCTTCGATTCCGCGGTGATCATGATGAAGGGCAGCGCCTTCAGCTTGGCGTCGGCCCGGACCTCGCGCAGCAGCTGGATGCCGGTCATCGGCTCCATGTTCCAGTCGGAGATGACCAGGCCGTATTCCTTGTCGCGCAGCTTTTGCAGCGCCATGCTGCCGTCGGTGGCCTCGTCGACGTTGTTGAAGCCGAGCTGCTTCAAGAGATTGCGGATGATCCGTAGCATCGTCTTGTAGTCATCGACGATGAGGATGTTCATTTGCATATCGACCGACATCTTAAATTCCTCTCGGCTTCTTCAGCCCACGGCTTCCGCACTGTGATCTGAATAGACCGGTAATCGTTAAGTACCGGTTAAACGACGACAATTCCGCCACTTCGCGCTCGTTGCCAGGTCCCCGTCTTATCACGATATTCCCAGGGTGCGACGCTATACCCTAGGCTGCAACGGTCGGCGTGCGACCCCGTAGGTCTCGACCATTGGAGCGCAACCTCTAGGGCGCAACCGGGAGCTGCTGGCGCTGCGCCAGCTCGAAGGTCAGCTCCTTCGCCCGGGTCGGGGTCATCAGCGCCAGGATCGGCGCCACCTTCCGTTCCTTCATCCGCGCGACCACCTCGAGCAGGATATCCATGTCGAGCTCCTCGAAGACGCCGGCGGCGGCCTTGGGCTTCATGTTCTCGTAGATCTTGACCAGGCTCTGCAGCTGCGCCTCCTCGGCGGCGCTGCGCTGCTTCAGGAGATCCTGCAGCGTGGACTGCATGGCTTTCAACTCGGCCATCTTCTGGTCCATCTTCTGCTCGGCGGCAGCGACCAGCGCCTCGCGCTCGTCGAGCTCGCGCGCCCGGGCGTCGAGCTCGGCGCGGCGCTTCGAGAGCTGCTGCAGGACATCGACCTCTTCGTCCGTGTAGTTGAACGGATCGACCCGCGCAGCGGAATCCGGCGTCGCCGGGACAGGTGCGGCAGCCTGCCCGGCGGGCGGTTGAGGCGCGGCCGGCTGGCCGGCAGGAGCCTGGCCCGCCGGGGCCTGACCTGCTGGCGCTTGACCTGCTGGGGCTTGTGCTGCGGGCGCTCCCGCCGGCGGCGGGGAAGCGGGTTGCTGTGCCGCCGGTTGCGCGGTTGCCGGTTGCGTCCCCGGCGCCGGAGGCTGCGCCGCCGCTTGCTGGGTGGGTGCGGGCTGTGCTTGGGTCGCAGGCTGCGCTTGGGCCGCGGGTGCCGGTTGCGTCGGCGCGGGTTGCTGGGCCGGTGCGGGTTGGGTTTGGGCCTCGGTCGATGTGCCGATCGAGACCGAGATCTCGCCGACCTTCACCGAGAGGAGCAGCGCCATCGCCCCCAGCAGGGCCGGCAGCAGGCGGATCTTCAATCGGGCCATGGTCTTCGCGCTCCTTCCGCTAGCGCATGCCGGTGAGCGACGAAAGAAACGCCGCCGCTTCCGGGGAGACCTCGGTCTCCGCGCCGCGGGTTGACGGTTCGCCCCGCGCCGGCGCGGCTTGGGGCTTGCGATCGGCGACGGGACGGTCCTGGATGGGACCATCCCGCGATGCGCCGATCACGGATTCATTGCGCCGCGCCTCGGCGATCGACTGCTCGAGGCGCACCGACGCCTGGTCGGCGCGGCCGATCAGCAGCCGGAGATCGTCGGACACGTGCTGCACCTCGGCGATCACCTGGCGCCCGCGCTCGGCGCCGCCCTCGAGCTGCTTGCCCAGGGTCTCGGCATTGCCGCGAAACGCCGCCAATCCATCGGCCGCCGCCTTGGTCTGGACCGCGAGGTCGGCGGTCAGCTTCTCGAACGCGGCGCGGCCGTCGCGCAGCTCCGCCATCCGCTTGTTCAGCCGATGGACCGATATCATCGCCGCCGCCAGGAGGACGATCAGCAGACCGTCGGCGGCGAGGCCGATCTCCGTCACTTCGACCTCATTTCATCAGCCGGTCCGAGATCTTGACCGCGATCTTGCCGGAGCGGCGCCCCATCTGGCCCTTGAACAGCTGGACGTCGCCGCAGCGGAGTTCGATCAGCGATTCCGGCGTGCATTCCAGGTTGAGGCGCGAACCGGGCTTCCAGTTCAGCACTTCGCCCAGCGGCAGGGTCAGCTCGTCCAGCACCGCGTCGATCTCCACGTCGGTCTGCCAGAGCTCGCT
>DATKNM010000002.1:0-14653 GCA_035541335.1 Binatia bacterium | reverse complement strand
AGCGGATCACGGACGTGGTGTTGCAGAAGCCGTGCACCAGCCCGGGGAACCGGCGGCACCACACGCGCACCCCGGCGGCTTCGAGGCGTGCGGCGTAGGCCTCGCCCTCGTCGCGCAGCGGATCGAAGCCCGCGGTCAACACGAGCGCGGACGGCAGCCCCGACAGGTCGGGCGCCAGCAGCGGCGAGGCGCGTGGATCGCGCGCGGCGCTGCGGTTCGGCAGGTAGTGGCCGATGTACCACTCCATCTCGGCGGCCGTGAGGAAGAAACCTTCGGCGAACAGCCGATACGACGCGTGACGGTTGGCGAGGTCGGTGACCGGGTAGATGAGCATCTGCGCCGCCGGCCGTCGCCCGCCCTCGCGCGTCGCCACCAACGAGACCCCCGCGGCGAGATTGCCGCCGGCGCTGTCGCCCGCGACCGCGATCCGCGTGGGATCGAGGCCGTGCCGGGGTCCGGACCCCGCGACCCACAGCAGCGCCGCATAGGCGTCGTCGAAGGCGGCCGGGAACGGATGCTCCGGCGCCAGGCGATAATCGACGCTGAGGACGGCGGCGCCGGTCCGCTGCACCATCGCGGCGGTCGCCATCGCATGAGTCTCGGGCGAGCCCAGGACCCAGCCGCCGCCGTGATAGAAGACGATGACGGGCAGCGGCGCGGCCCCCGCACCGCTCGGTCGAAACAACTTGGCCCGGATGCTGACATCCGGGCCGGGCACAGTGAGTTCGCTTTCAATGACGTCGGACGGGAACGGCGCCGAGAAATGCCGGCACCAATTATTGTAGAGCCGGCGCTGCTCCCCGATCGGCAGCCGGCCGTAATCCGGGCCGAACAGACGGTCGGATTCGTCGGCAAAGGCCTGTATTTCCGGTTCGAGCGCCATCTCTTCCCCCAGATGGACTCTTGCATGGCCGGCTTGCGCTTGGCGCTGCAATTGAATGAAACCGATACGCCTCAGGCCCCGAGGCCATTTGCAAGATTACGACATCCACATTACATTCTACGACAGATCGATCAGAACCCGACGCCTGCCACGACAATTGCGCAGCCGCGGATTGTCAGGGGAACTCCGAGGGGTAGCCGTCATGCCGGTCGGCCCGGCCGCAGAACCGACCTTGAGGGAAGCGCCCAAGACCCTGGGCTTCCTCCTGCTGCCGCAATTCTCGATGATGGCCTTCGTCTCCGCCGTGGAGCCGCTGCGCGTCGCCAACCGGCTCTCCGGACGCGAGCTCTACCGCTGGGAGATCGTCTCCCGTGACGGGCAATCGATCGAGGCCTCGAACGGCATGTCGCTGGTCGCCAGCCATGCGATCGAGGACGCACCGCTCTATCCCATGACGGTGATCTGCGCCGGCTTCGAGCCGGAGCGCAACTACGACCGCCGGATCAAGAGCTGGCTGCTGAAGATTAACAGCGCGGGCGGCGACCTCGGGGCCATGGATACCGGCAGCTTCCTCCTGGCCCGCGCCGGATTGCTGGACGGATTCCGCGCCACCACACACTGGGAGAGTCTCGACAGCTTCCGGGAATCCTTCCCGAAGGTGGAAGTCGAGAACGCCCTCTTCGTCATCGACCGCAACCGCTTGACCTGCGCCGGCGGAACGGCGGCGCTCGACATGATGCTGCACCTGATCTCGTTGCAGCACGGCCACCGCCTGGCGACCGCGGTCTCCGAGCAGTTCATCCACGCCCAGATCCGCGACCCGCAGGACCGCCAGCGGATGGAGCCGCGGGCGCGCCAGGGCATCAGCCATTCCGGCCTCGCCCGGGCGATCGCGCTCATGGAAAGCAATCTCGAGGATCCGCTGAACGCCGAGCGGCTGGCCGATGCCGCGGGGCTCTCTCTCCGCCAGCTCGAGCGGCTGTTTCACCGCCACTTCAACATGACGCCGCGCCGCTACTACCTCGATCTCCGCCTGCAGCGCGCCCGCGCCCTGCTGCAATACACCGACATGGCCGTGGTGGAGATCGCCGTCGCCTGCGGCTTCGGCTCGGCGGCGCACTTCTCCCGCTCCTACCACGCCTGGACCGGCAAGGCGCCCTCCGGCGAGCGCCGCCGCGTCGAGGCCGGGATCATGCCGGCACTGCGCTGAGCTTGCGGCAAATCAAAGCCTCCAGGGCGGCGTTACAGTAAGTAACGCATCCGTACTCCCGAGCACCCATCCGGTCGACTAATGGGAAGGCTCGGTCCATTCGGTTGCACGCTGCAAAAGGGGCCGCCCGGGGAAAGAGGCGCGATGCACTGGAACCAGTGGTACAGCCTGAAGAGCTACGTCCGGTCGTCGCTCTGGATCGTGCCGTTCGCCGCCGTGCTGCTTTATTTCGTGGCGATCCGCGTGGTGGGCGCGGCCGACGCCGCTCTCGGCTGGAAGCCCGACTGGTTCCTGGGCGAAGCCGGACCCCGCGTCGTCACCCAGACCATCGTCAACCTCACCCTGACCTTCCTGATATTCACCCTCGGCTCGCTCCTGGTGGCGATCCAGGTGGCCGGCGGACAGCTCACGCCCCGCATCATCGCCGCCACGATCCTCAGCAACAACTGGCTCCGCTTCATCGTCGGCCTGCTGATCTTCACCTTCCTGTTCGCCATGGGGACTTCCGCCAGGCTGGAGACGTCACCGGCCTACCTGGCGACGTCGATTTCAGCGCTCCTCGGGTTCCTGTCGCTCACCGCCTTCCTGTTCCTGATCGATTACGCCGCGCGCATGCTGCGGCCGGTCAGCGTTCTCTGGCTGCTCGGCGAACAGGGCCGCGCCATCATCCGGGATGTGTATCCGCACCGCCTCGAGGCGACGCCCCTCGCTCCGCCGGCGCACGGTCCGCTGCAGGCGCCAAGCCAGATCGTGACGCATAACGGGCGCTCCCAGATCATGTTGGCGGTCAATATCGTGCAGATGGTCGCGCTGGCGCGGCAGGCGAACGCGATCGTCGAGCTGGCACCCATGGTCGGCGACTTCGTGGGCGCCGACGAGGTGCTGTTCCGCGTCTATGGCGGCAGCGGCGCGATCGACGAACGGCGGCTGCGGGGCACGGTCGCGTTCGGCCCGGAGCGCACCATCGACCAGGATGCGACCTTCGCCTTCCGGATCGTGGTCGACATCGCGATCAAGGCGCTGTCGGCGGCGATCAACGATCCCACGACCGCGGTCCTGGCGATCGACCAGCTGCAGCGCCTGCTGCGCGCCGTCGGGCTGCGCCAGCTCCACAACGATGAGGTCCGCGACGCGGATGGACAGCTGCGGGTGATCTCGCGCACCCCGAACTGGGAAGACTTCGTGAACCTGACCTTCATCGAGATCAGGCTCTACGGCGCCGGAAACTTCCAGATCTCGCGGCGGCTGCGGTCCATGATCGAGAGCCTCATGGACGCGCTGCCCGCGACGCGGCATCCGGCGCTGAAGCACGAGCTCGATCTCCTGGACCGCGCACTCGCGAACCTACACCCCTTCCCGGAGGATCTGGCGGCAGCCCGCGTGTCCGATCCCCAAGGCCTCGGCGGACGATCCGCCGGCCGTCAGTCCTGAGGAGATCTCCCATGGCGCGCGGACCCCTCATTCACCGTTTCATGGATCCCGGCGACGCCCTCGGCGAGATCCTGTTCGGCATCATCATGAGCCTGACCTTCACGGTCGGCGCCCGCTTCTTCCTGGCCAAGGGCGAGTTCGACCGGAACGAACTCATCGTCGGCGCCCTCGGCTGCAACATCGCCTGGGGCGTCATCGACGCGGTTCTGTACGTGTTGGGAAGCACGTTCTTCCGCAGCCAGCGCGCCCACTTCTACAGGGCACTCAGGAACGCGCCGGACGAGAAGAGCGCGCTTGCCATGGTGGAGGAGCAATTCGGCCTGGAGGACGAGCCGCTGAACATCCCTGCGGAGGACCGCGCGCGGCTCTATCAGGCGATCGCGATCATCGGCCGGCGTGCCACTCCGGCGCGCATTCGCGTGACCCGCGACGACCTGGTCGCGGCGTTCCTGGTGTTCGCCCTGGTAACCTTCACCGCCATCCCCCTCGTCGTCCCCTTCCTGATCTTCGCCGATGAGAGCCTGGCCATCCGCGTCGCCAACACGGTCCAGGTCGCGCTGCTGTTCATCGGCGGCTGGCGCTGGGGGTCCTATACGGACCTCGCCCCCTGGAAAGTGGGACTTGCCGTCACCGCGCTCGGCATCGGCATGTCCATGATGAACGTCCTCCTCGGCGGCTGACTCGCCCTCTCTCCGGCTCCGGCGGAAACCGACAACGCCTTGTCGGGATTCCTCACGCCATAGGACCGGCCGGGGCGGAGCATCGCCATCACGATTCCGCTGGGAGGAGTTCCATGAATTACGAGGTCATCGTCACCTGCGCCGTGACCGGCGCCGGCGACACGGTCGGCAAGCATCCGGCGATCCCGGTGACGCCGAAGCAGATCGCCGATGCGGCGATCGAGGCGGCCAAGGCCGGCGCCACGGTGGCGCATTGCCACGTGCGCGATCCGGAGACCGGCAAGGGCACGCGCGACGTCCATCTCTACAAGGAGGTGGTCGACCGGATCCGCTCCTCCGGCACCGACATCATCATCAACCTGACCGCCGGCATGGGCGGCGACCTCGAGATCGGCGGCGGCGAGGAGCCCTTCAAGTTCGGTAAGGCGACGGATCTGGTCGGCCCGATCACCCGCCTCGCCCACGTCGAAGAGCTGCTGCCCGAGATGTGCACCCTCGACTGCGGCACGCTCAACTTCGGCGACGGCGACTACACCTATATCTCGACGCCGAACATGCTGCGGGCGGGCGCGAAGCGGGTGAAGGAGCTCGGCGTGAAGCCCGAGCTCGAGATCTTCGACACCGGCCATCTCTGGTTCGCGAAGCAGATGGTGAAGGAAGGCCTGTTCGAAGGCGCACCCCTCTTCCAGCTCTGCCTCGGCATTCCCTGGGGCGCCGAGGCCAACACCACGACGATGAAGGCCATGGTGGACAACCTGCCGCCGGGAGCGCTCTGGGCCGGTTTCGGCATCGGCCGCATGCAGATGCCGATGGTCGCCCAGGCCATGCTGCTCGGCGGCAACGTCCGGGTCGGCCTCGAGGACAACATCTGGCTCGACAAGGGCGTGCACGCCTCCAACGGCTCGCTGACCGAGCGCGCCTGCGAGATCATCACCCGGCTCGGCGCCCGCCCGCTGACGCCCGCCGAGGGCCGCAAGAAGCTCGGCCTCAAGGCCCGCAACTGAGATCGAAGACCTGGGGTTTGAAGAACATGGCACTCATCGCAGCAGACAAGATCAAGACCGTCGCCGTCCTCGGCGCCGGCGTCATCGGCAGCGGCTGGGCCTCGCGCTGCCTCGCCAACGGGCTCGACGTAGTCGCCTGGGATCCCGGCAAGAACGCCGAGAAGCAGCTCCGCGCCAATGTCGCCAATGCCTGGCCTGCGCTGACCAAGGTCGGCCTCAAGCCCGGCGCCTCCCAGGACAGGTTGAAGTTCGTCGCCACCATGGAAGAAGCGGTGCAGAACGCCGACTTCGTCCAGGAGAGCGCGCCGGAGAACGAGGCGCTGAAGGTGAAGATGCACGCCCAGGCGACTGCGGCCGCGAAGCCCGGCGCCGTGTTCGGCTCCTCGACCTCGGGCCTCCTCCCCTCCGACTTCTACAAGGAAGCGAAGAACCCGGAGCGCTGCCTGGTCGGGCATCCGTTCAACCCGGTCTATCTCCTGCCGCTGGTCGAGGTCTGCGGCAGCAAGTGGACCTCGGACGAGGCGAAGCAGGTCGCCATTGCCTTCTATAAGTCGCTCGGCATGCGGCCGCTGCATGTGCGAAAGGAGGTCCCTGGCTTCCTCGCCGACCGCCTGCTGGAGGCGGTCTGGCGCGAGGGCATGCACATGGTCAACGACGACTACTGCACGACCGGCGAGCTCGACGATGCGATCCGCTTCGGCTTCGGCATCCGCTGGTCGTTCTTCGGCATGTACATGATCTACCACATGGCCGGCGGCGATGCCGGCATGCGCCATTTCCTGGAGCAGTTCGGCCCGGCGCTGGAGCTGCCCTGGACCCACCTGAAGGCGCCGCCGCTCACGGACTCGATCATCGACAAGATCGTCGACGGCACCGAGAAGCAGGCGGGCAAGCACTCGATCAAGGAGCTCGAGCGCCTGCGCGACGACTGCATCATCAGCGTGATCGGCGCCATCACCGACGCCAAGGCCCGCCACGGCTGGAAATACGAGGACTGAGCGCGTGGCGCCGCTGCTGACCCTGCATCGCGCCGTCGTGCAGCCCGGCTGGGTGGACTACAACAACCACCTGAACGACGGCTACTACACGGTGATCTTCAGCGACGCCACCACCGCGCTGATGGCTCATGTCGGCCTCGGCCCCATGGAGCGGCAGGCGACCAACCACACGCTCTTCACGCTCGAGATGCACACCAACTATCTCTTGGAGGTGAAGGGCGGCGTCGAGGTCCGGGTCGACACCCAGATTCTCGGCCATGACGCCAAGCGGCTGCACATCTTCCACACCATGCACCGCGGCGACGAGTCCGAGATCGTCGCCACCAACGAGCAGATGCTGCTCTCGATCGACATGGCCGGGCCGAAGGCGGCGTCGTTTCAGCCCCGCGTTCTGGCGAAGATCGAGGCGATCTGGCAGGTGCAGAAGGATCTGCCGCGGCACAAGAATGCCGGCCGTTCGATCGGCCTCCCTGCGAAGACGAGCTAGGGCGAAAGCGAGCAAGCCATGGACTTCAGCCTCACCGACGAGCAGCGCATGCTGGTGGACACGGTCCGTGCCTTTGTCGAGGCGGAACTCGTGCCCTATGAGAACGAGGTCGAAAAGACCGACGAGGTGCGGCCGGAGTTGATCCGGCAGATCCATGAGCGCGCGCAGAAAGCCGGTCTCTACGCAGCCAACATGCCGGAGGAACTCGGCGGTGGCGGTCTTGACCACCTTGCCTTCACCTTGATGGAGCGCGAGCTCGGGCGCACCAGCTTTGCCCTGCAATACGCCGTGCACCGCCCCAGCAACATCCTCCGGGCCTGCAATGCGGAGCAGAAGCAGCGCTATCTCCTGCCTACCATCCGGGGCGAGCGCATCGAGTGCCTCGGCATCACCGAGCCCAATGCCGGCTCCGACGTGAAGTCGATGCAGACCCGCGCCGTTGCCGAGGGCGACGACTTCCTCATCACCGGCACCAAGCACTTCATCTCCTACGCCGACGTCGCCGACTACATCATCCTGTTCGCGGCTTCCGGCATTGAGGACACCCCCCGAGGGCCGAAGAAGCTGATCACCAGCTTCCTGATCGACAAGGACACGCCGGGCCTCACCGTCACCAAGGGCTCACGCTCGGTCAGCCATCGCGGCTTCCATCACTGCGAACTCGTGTTCGACAACGCGCGGGTGCACAAGCGCCAGGTCCTGGGCGAAGTGCACCACGGCTTCGACGTCGCCAACACCTGGCTCGGCGCCACCCGCCTCACCGTCGCCGCGCAATGCGTCGGCCGTGCCCAGCGGGCCCTGGAGATGGCGACCCAATGGGCGGCGACGCGGCGGCAGTTCGGCCAGGCGATCGGCAAGTTCCAGGGCGTCTCCTTCAAGCTCGCCGACATGGCGACCGAGATCGAATGCGCCGACCTGATGGTGCTCAGGACCGCCTGGAGGACTGACCAGGGCACCGCCCAGGACCAGGACTATGCGATGGCGAAGCTGTTCGCGACCGAGATGCTGGCCCGGGTCACCGACCAGACCGTGCAGATCTTCGGCGGCATGGGGCTGATGGAGGAGACCGGCGTCGAACGCTTCTGGCGCGACGCGCGGGTCGAACGCATCTGGGACGGTACCTCGGAGATCCAGCGCCACATCATCTCGCGGGCGCTGTTGCGGCCGCTGGAATCTTAGCGCCGCCGCCGGCCGTCAATCATTGCCGAGACGGTCGCAGCACCCGTGCGGTGGCGGCCTGGAGATCCTTGCGCAGCCACTCGACGGCCTCCGGGACTTTGTGCTCCTCGACCAGGTTCATGAGTTCGGCTTCGTCCGTCGCCCAATCGAACATCACGCCGAGCATCGCCCAGTTCGGCATCAGATAGCGGATCAGCAGATTGTGCTGCTGCTCGATCAGCGACATCAGCCGCGGCCGGTCGGCGCGCCGATAGAGCAGCCGATGGAAATTCCAATGATTCTCGACGACCTGCCGATGATCCTCGGTGCCGCCCGAGAGAGCCAAGGCCGCTCGTGTTTCCGCCAGGTCTTCCATGGACAGTCGCGGGATCGATAGCTGGAGCGCATGCGGCTCCAGCAGAAGGCGCAGTTCCATGATCTCGACGAAGCTCTCCAGATTGACCGGAGCCACGACGATCGTCTTGCTGCCTTCTTGAACCACCAGCCCTTCGGCCAAGAGGATCTTCACGGCGTCTCGCGCCGGCATCGGACTATGTCCGAAACGAGCCGCCAGATCGCGCTGGGTGACGCGGGTGTTGGGTGGCAGTTGGCCGGAAAGGATTTGTTCTCTCAGGGCCTGAGCGATGGTCTGCGCCGCGTTCAAGCGCGACTGTTCTGCACTCATATCCAGCAAGCTCCTGGGACTATCAACCTGTCGCGCTCCTTGTCATCGGGACGCCGGTCCACTATCCGTTGATATAACAAAGAATAAAAGCCGTCCAGCGTGCGGGATTCCAATCCGGAACGCTGCTCGCCAACGGGCTGTCCTTTCAGCATTTTTTTAAAAACTGGGAGAATCACATGACAATGGAAACGCCTTCCTTTACCACAACCACGAATAAGCAACAGGAATTCGGACCTCTTGCCTCCACCAAGGACACCGAGGCCGTCGCCCGGCGCATCGCCGTCCACCCCGGAATGGCGTCACTCCGGCATTTCGGAGAACGCCTCCGGGCGAAGCCGTTGGATCGTGCCGAACTCGCCGTGATGTTCGCCAGCACCGCCGAATTCTTCCGCGAAATCCCCGGCGGCATCCTCGCCCTCGCACTCCGGCTCACCGACGACTGGATGCCGTTCCGGCGCTTCGGCGCGGTCTCCGAAGGAGCGCAAATTCTCTATTCCGCCGTAGATGAATTCGGCCTCCACCAGTTGCGGCGTGGCGTCCAGCAGTCGCATCACCAGTACTTTCTCAGCATGATCGAGGGCTTCGGATACGAGGAGAACGATTTACTCGAGCCGGCCAACGTCACCCATGCTGCATCCGAGATGGCGGCCCTCACCAATCTCTTCTACCGCCACCGCCCCATCGGCGAGAGCCTGGGATTCCACCTGGCATCCGAGCTCACCTCCGATATCGAGTTCACCTTGTGCCTCGCGGGCCTCCGGGCCTTTCCTGGCGAATACGGCCTCACGGGACCGGAAGACAATCGCCTCGGGTTCTACTTGATCCATACCCAGGTCGAACCGATGCACGGCGCCAGCGGCCATACGGCTGTCGAGCACTACCTCTCTCGCTGTCCAGATGGCGCTGACGAAGTTCGGACCGGCGCCGACGCGTTCATGACGGGCTATGGCCGCTTCTTCGCAGGGCTCCTCGACCGCCTGTCTCCCGGATCCGACCGGCCCTGTTCCTATCAGAACGTGGCGTAGGGACTCGACCATCTCAATCGACGAGAGCCGATCGTATCACCTGTTGATACGATCGTGGATGCGCGGGCCCGGCGGTGATATATCAAATTCTAGTTTTGGTATAGGAACCGCCGGTGCCGGCCACGCTGCACGCTCCGGTCTCAGCACCTCGACAGGTTGCGGATAATTGGGAGGAACGGAACTCGCCGCGGGAACTATCGATAGCCGGCCGTGGGATACACCTGGAGGCGAATCGCGGAAACGTTGTCCAGCCGGTGGACCGGGTTGGTCGCGGACGCAGGAGCCGAACCAATGGTTCGGGCTGCTGTTTGTGGGCAATGGCGGCGGAGAGGGACCCTCGCCCCTCCCGCCGCCTGCATCCGCCGCTATGCAGAACGCGCGAGCGCCCGTGCGAGATCGGTGATCTTCTTTCGAACCGTCTGGTCCTGGATCTTGTAGTAGGCGCGAACCAATTCCAGCGTCTCGCGGCGCGCCATCGGATCGTGTTCTTCGCCCGGCAGGTTCGGGGCGGCACCGTGAAGCTGGCCCGGGCTCTGGCTTTCGACGCCGGCACTCATCTCCTCGAAGAAGTAGCGGATCGGCACATCGAGGACGCGGCTGAGATCGAACAGCCGGCTCGAGCTGACGCGATTGGTGCCCCGCTCGTACTTCTGCACCTGCTGGAACGTGAGACCAATTTGTTCCGCCAGGCGCTCCTGGCTCATTCCCAGCAACGTCCGGCGCAAGCGGATGCGATTGCCGACATGCACATCGATCGGGTTTGGGAAACCCTTGCTGGCCATCCGGCCGGACGACTTACGTTTGCGGACCATGACTTCGACTCCCTAGGCTGCCTGCGACACCTGCGTGCCGGATGAAAGATTTCGATCCTGAACCGATCGAGCGGGCGTTGGGTAATTCTACCAGCACCGCGAGGTCATACGGACGGGACGTCGGCAACCGGCGGTTTTATAGTATGGCAAGCGTAACATGCATGCATCACAATTCTGACGAATTAATTCAGAAAATCGGTTCGCGACCGATTCGTCTCACGAGTCGAGGCCGGCGACATAGGTTTGATATGCCAAACCTGGGACTTTAGCGCTCGCCTGCAAGAATCTTTCGTTCATCCGCGCCCAGGACTTGAACACCTCTGCAGCCGCTGCGCGATGTGTCGAGGAAATCAGAGTCTCGCCACGCTCGATGAGCGCAATGAGCGCTGTGTATTCGGCGCCGATTCCGTCGATGAAGGCGTCGCTCTTCGTCGCGGATCGCGGCCGCAACCGCAGCACGTAGGTCGCACCGTTCGCGAGGGGCGAACGCCCTCCGGCAAGCGCCAGGGTTTCGAGGTCGAACAACACATCCTCGGCAAAGACGTTCCGCCAGCGCCGGCTTGCATCCCGCCGAGCGAGACCATGGAACGAAGCGAACGCACGCTCGAAGGTTCCAAAGTCGGCCTGGTCGCCACGACCGTGCGGCGGGACCGCGCGGAGCTCCCGCCCATCCTCGCCGACGATCGACGTGCGCCCGAATGCGGTCCCGGCGGCTGCCGCGGCCGGAACCAATTCCGCCAGATAGTCCGGCGACCAGAGGTCGTCGGCGTCCAGCACCGCGATCCAATCGCCGCGGGCGGCATCGAGGGCACGATTGCGTGCCGGCCCCGGCCCGGTCGGCGACGGCACGCCGGGAAGCACGCGGACGCGCGCGTCGCGGGCGGCGAATGACGAATAATCACACGGCTCATCCGGCGCGATCAGGACTTCCAGATCGCCGAAACTCTGGGCCAGCGCGCTGTCGAGCGCCTCGCTGAGAAGATCATGGGCGTCCAGCGCGGCAATGATGACGGAGACCTTCGGCATCATCGTCGCGCCGAACGGCTACACGCCGCGGAAGTTCGCCTTGCGCTTCTCGGCGAAGGCCTTCACGCCCTCCTTGGCGTCCTCGGAGGTGACGGCCTTCTCATAGGCCTTCAAGGTCCCGCTGCGGATCAGGTCGAAGGACTTCCGGATCGAAATGCCGTCCATCTCGCGCAGGCATTCCTTCAGGCCCTGGATGGTGAGCGGTGCGCCGGTGGCGATGATCTCCGCCCATTCCCGCGCCGCTTCCATGTGCTTGTCCTTCGGCACCACCTTGTTGACCATGCCGTAGTGATGCGCCTCCTGCGCCGACATCCGGCGGCCGAGAAGCAGGATCTCCATGGCGATGTTGTGCGGCAGGCGCTTCGGCACGCGCTGGACCCCGCCGGAATCCGGAACGATGCCGAGCGGCAGCTCGGGCAGCGCGAACTCGACGTGGTCGGCCGCGATGATCAGGTCGCAGGCGATCGCCAGCTCCCACCCGCCGCCGAAGGCGAGGCCGTTCAGCGCGGCGATCACCGGCTTGTTCAGGTCCCAGAGTTCGGTCAGGCCGGCGAAGCTGCCCGGGCCGTAATCCGTCTCCCACCACTTGCCCACCAGATTGTCGCGATCCGCGGCCTTGAGGTCCCAGCCGGCGCAAAAGATGCGATCGCCGGCGCCAGTGACGATGCCGACCCGGAGCTCGGGGTCGTCGCGCAGCGTCACGAAGGCTTCGCCCAAGGCCCGGCTGGTCGCGACGTCGATCGCGTTCGCCTTCGGCCGGTCGAGCGTCACCTCGAGAATGTGCCCGCGCCGCACCACTTTCACCGATTCAGTCATCGTCCCCTCCAGACTCAAGGCTTGGTTTCCTTGGCTTATCATGTTGAGAGCAGGGCTGTATCGACATGCGAATAGGCGACAGGACTGCGCCGGGATTCGACAGGGCGATTCAACAGGGCGCAACTTGCCCTTCCCGCCCCCGATTGCGCCACGAACCAATCGCCGCTAATGATCCCATGGTCCCATTCGCCAATGATTCCATCGGGGGAATCAGATCTTTGGACGCGCTCGACTCCCTCATTGAGGCCACCGCCGCGGGCGACCGGGCGGCCTTCGGTGAGCTCTATGATGCCGCCGCACCGCAACTGTTCGGCCTCGCGCTGCGTATAGTGAAGCGGCGGGACTGGGCCGAGGACGTGCTGCAGGAAACTTTGCTGTCGGCCTGGCGCAACGCCGGTGCGTACCGTCGCGACCTCGGCTCGGGCAAGGCCTGGCTGACAGTGATCCTGCGAAACCGGGCGCTGGACCGGCTGCGGCGCGAGGCGTCGGCCCGGCTCGATGATTCGGGGGGCGATGTGCCGGAGATCGCCGACCCCTCTCCGTCGGCACTGGACCTGACCATTGCCGGCGATGCCGGGCAGCGCTTGATGACCTGTCTCGACCAATTGGAGGAGACCCAGAGACACGCGATCCTGATGGCGTATTTCGATGGCCTCACCCATGAGCAACTGGCGGCCCGCATGGCATCGCCCCTCGGCACCGTGAAAAGCTGGATCCGGCGCGGGCTGCAGCGCCTCAAGGGGTGCCTGGAACCATGACCGATACGACGCAGATGGGACCGGGAAATCCAGAGGAACGCGAAGCCCGCATCGCCGAATACGTGCTCGGCACGCTCGCCGGCGCCGAGCGCGAGGCATTCGAAGCGGAGCTCGCCCGGGATGCAGCCCTGCAGCGCGCCGTCGCCGACTGGTCGGATCGGATGCAGCCGCTCGCGGATTCAGTACCGGCAGAGGCACCGCCGGTCGCCTTGCGCCGGCGCGTCTTTGATCAGATTGCGGCGAGGGCGCCCGCCGAAGCGAAGCCGTTCAGTCTCGCCCGCTGGCTGGCCTGGACCTTCGGCCTTTCGGCCCTCGCAGGCGCGGCGGCGGTTGCCCTGGTCCTGGTGTTCACGCCGCGGCCGCCGGTCCTCGCCGGCTATGCGATGCTGCACGACGACAAGGGAAGCGACAGCGTGGTCGCGTTCCAGGTCGATCGCGACCGGCATGACATGTTCGTCTATGCCAGCACGCCGGCGGCCGGAGCCGGTCACGACTACGAGCTCTGGGTCCTGCCCCAAGGGAAGAACCCGATTTCGCTCGGCGTATTCAAGGCCGGGGAACGGCAACAGCGTCCCCTCACGGCGACAACCGCCGCCTTCATCGAGGACGGGACCGAACTCGCCGTCAGCCTGGAGCCCGCCGGCGGCGCACCCGGAGGCCAGCCGACCGGGCCGATCCTGTTCACCGGTTTCTTCCACCCACCGGTGCAGCCCTCGGCGCCGTAGCGCGATCCGGCACCGGATCGTCCCGGCTTCGGGCCTGTGACCGCCGTCACACATCCAGGTCTCGCATCCCCCCGTACTTCCGACACGGCGACGCGGTCGGCGCGCCGACACAGCAAGGGAGTGCGAAGACATGTCGAGGCTCGAAACTGCCCCTCAATCGATCATCCTGGACCGCCGGCAGATGTTCCGCGCGGCCGGCGTCACCACGCTCAGCGCCGCGGCGATCGCGGTGCTCGGCGGTTGCAAGACCATGGCCGCGACGCCCATGGCTTCCGAGAACGACGTCAACACCCTGAACGTCGCGCTCGGCCTCGAGCATGAGGCGATCAACGCCTATCAGCTCGGCGCCCAGAGCGGCCTGCTGCAGAAGCCCGTGCTGGACGTCGCGGTCCTGTTCCAAACCCACCACAAGCAGCATCGCGACGCACTGATGGCGGCGATCAAGCAGATGGGCGGCACGCCGGTCGCGGCGAAGTCGATGGACGACTATGCGAAGGAGCTGAACGCCGCCAGCCTGAAGTCCCAGGCCGACGTGCTGATGCTGGCGGCCAAGCTGGAGCGCGGCGCCGCCAACGCTTATCTCGGCGTGATCCCGTCCTTCGACAACAAGGATCTCGCCCAGGTCTCCGGCCGCCTCGCCGCTGACGAGACCATGCACTGGACTGTGCTCGCCTCGGCGCTGAAGGAATCGCTGCCGCAGAAGGCCCTCAGCTTCGGCGCGTAACGCGCCGAAACCTCGGCTCCGCCGCGTCTTCCCAACCGTCCCCCACATGGGAAGGGTCAGCCGACCCGCGCGGCGCGGCGGAGCCACTCTTTCTTCGACGAGGAACAGCATGAGACGCTCGCTTTCGATCGCCGCGATGCTCGCCGTCGCCGTCTGCCAGCAGGCCTGGGCGGAAGGCGACGCGGCGCACGGCCAGCAGATCTACGAGAGCCGGTGCATCGCCTGCCATTC
>DATKNM010000001.1:0-3505 GCA_035541335.1 Binatia bacterium | reverse complement strand
ATTGCGCACCCACGGCGCCTCCTTCTTCGACGAGCTGGTGACGGAAAGCGGCATGCTGCGCCAGCAGGTCGAGGAGGCCTTGGGCGAGCTGGTCTCCCTCGGCCTCGTCAATTCCGACAGCTTCGGCGGCTTGCGCGCGCTGCTGGTGCCCGCGGACAAGCGGAAGCCCCGCGGCAGCGTCCTCGGCGCGCGCCGCCGTGGCAGGATACTCCCCTTCGACATGGAGAACGGCGGCCGCTGGGCGCTGATGCGCCGCCTGCAGGCGACACCCGAGCTGAAGACGAAAGAGGCCGCCATCGAGCACATGGCGCGCACTTTGCTGCGCCGCTACGGCGTCGTCTTCTGGCGCCTGCTCGCCCGCGAGGCGCCGTTCCTGCCGTCCTGGCGCGAGCTCTTGCGCGTCTATCGCCGCATGGAGGCGCGGGGCGAGATCCGCGGCGGCCGCTTCGTCGCCGGCTTCTCCGGCGAGCAGTACGCGCTGCCGGAGGCAATCGGCCAGATGCGCGAGCTCCGCCGCAAGCCGGGCGAGGATGAATGGGTCTCGCTCTCCGGCGCCGATCCCTTGAACCTCGCCGGCATCCTGACGCCGGGGCCGAAGCTCGCCGCCCTGACCGGCAACCGCCTGGTCTTCAAGGACGGCGTGCCCATGGCGATGCTGGCCGGCGGCAAGGTCGAGTTCTTCCCGGCCCTCGATCCCGCCCGGCACTGGGAGGCGCGCAAGCTCCTGATCCGCTCCGCCGCCCCCAGGCAGCTTGCCGATCTCGCCTGATCGGAGTAGGGCTGGCCCCGTCATTCTCGGGGGATTCGTCGCTCGGCCATGAAACTGCTGCTGATCGGCCTTGGCCAGCTCACGGGTGCCGTGCTGGATTCCGCGGCGCGCGACGGCCGCTTCGCGCAGATCATCGTCGCCTCGCGCAATGCCGAGCTGGGCAGGGCGAAGGTCCAGGCGGTGCGGATCGGCGCCGCACTCGAAGGCGAGTTCCCGAAGATCGACTTCGTGCCCTTCGATCTCAACGGCGCCGCTGCGCCGGAGACGCTGAAGAAGATCGCGCCCGATGTCGCCTTCGCGGCGCCCAGCTTTTACCCAGAGCGCCGGCGTCGTGCCGACCCCAAGCTCCGCCCCTTGCCGGCCGGCATCTTCCTGGCCCTGCATCTCGCACCCATGCTCAAGCTGCGCGAGGCCTGGGAGAAATCGCAATTGAGCGCGCCCTGGGTCGCCGCCAGCGAGCCCGATCTTGTCAACGCGATCCTGCATCTGACGGGGCCGGGTCCTACCTCGGGCGGCGGCGGCATCGCCCTCTGCGTCCCGCGCCTCCGTCTGCTCGCGGCGCAGCAGGCGAAGGCGCCGCCCCAGGAGATCCAGGTCCGCCTGGTCGCCGGACGCGCGCTCGCGGACTATATGGCGGGTGAGGGGACGCAGAAGGAATGGCCGCCCTTCATGCTGAAGGTCACCTGGCACGGCCAGGACATCACCCTCGCCATCCGGGATAAAATCAAAGCCAAGGTCCCGCCCCCGAAAGTCCCATTGACGACAGAAGCGGATCACATCCGCATCGCCGCCTCGTCCATGCTGGACGTGTTGGCCGCCTTGGGCGACGACCGGCCCCATGATCTCCACGTGCCTGCGCCGAACGGCCTCGTCGGCGGCTATCCGGCGAAGCTCAGCCGCCGCGGCGCGGTCGTCGATCTGCCGGCGGAGTGGAACCTCGACACCGCCATCGGCATCAACGCGACGACGCTCGCTCATGACGGCATCGCTGCCTTGGACAAGGACGGTGCCGTCACCTTCACCGATCGCGGCATCGTTGCCTTGGAATCCCTCATCGGCGAGCGCATCGAGCGTCTCCGCCCCGCCAACGCCCAGAGCTTCGCCGACCGGCTTCTGGCGGCGCTGGGGTAAGCCGCCACCGCCGCGCGCCAACCCGCCCGTATCACCGAATGTCACATTCGCAACAGCGCCCGAGATAAGATCGTTTCCTTTCCGCGGCTTTCTGTGGTCTCCTTGGCCAATAGGTGATTGCCGAGACGGATCAACCGGGGCCCCGAGACCCCGGACCACGTCTCACAGGACGGAGGCGTTGAACTGAGCACGATCTGCAGCCGCGGAGCGCCCGCGGCATGATATTCGGCCGGCTGCTCGCGAAACGGCTGCTCTTGTCCCTCGTCACCCTCTGGTTGCTGAGCGTCCTGGTCTTCGCCGGCGGCCAGCTCCTGCCGGGCGATGTCGGCCGCGCGATCCTGGGGCCGCTGGCCGATCCGCAGGCAGTCGCCAATCTCAATCACGAGCTTGGCGTCGATCGCCCGCTGCTGGTCCAGTATTGGGACTGGGTCAGCCATTTCGCCATCGGCGACATGAGTATGTCCTACACCTTCCGCAGCCCCGTCGCGCCGTTCGTCGTCCAGGCGCTGACCAACTCGCTGAAGCTCGCCGCCGTCGCCTTCGTCCTCGTGGTGCCGCTGAGCATCCTCGGCGGGGTCTGGGCTGCCCTCAATGTGGGGCGGCCGATCGACCGCATCATCACCGTTGCCGGGCTCTCCGCGACCATCCTGCCGGAATTCGTCACGGGCATCGTGCTGATCCTGATCTTCGGCATCTGGCTGCGCTGGCTGCCGATCCAGGCGAGCTGGCCCGACGGTGCCGGGCCACTGACCCAGATCTATTATCTCATCCTCCCCTCGGTGCCGCTCTTCCTGGTCCTCTTCGGCTATATCGCGCGCATGGCCCGGGCCGGCACCATCGAGGCCCTGGATTCCGACTACACCCGGACCGCGGTCCTGAAGGGCCTGCCCTGGCGCACCGTGCTCTGGCGCCACGTGCTGCGGAACGCGCTGCTGCCGACCATCACCGTCATCGCGACCCAGACCGGCTACCTGATCGGCGGCCTTGTCGTCGTCGAAGTGCTGTTCCACTACCAGGGGATCGGCGGCCTCATCTACACGGCGGCGAAGGGAAAGGACTTCCCGATGCTGGAGGCGGGGATTCTTACCCTCGGGCTCATCTATACCCTCGCGACCCTGCTCGCCGACCTGCTCTATTCCGCGCTCAATCCCCGGATCCATTTCGGAGCGGTGGAATGAGCGTTGCGACTGAGGTATCCGGCGCCACCGAAACCGCCAGCACCAGGAGTGCCCGCGCCGAGCGCCTGCGCCTGCTGTTGCGCTCGCCCACCTTTCTCTTCGGCATGTTCGTCCTGCTGTTCTGGATCGGCTGCGCCCTCATCGGCGCCCAACTGGTGCCGGTCGATCCTTACGCCGACGACATGATGAACATCCTGGCGCCGCCGTCGGCGGACCACTGGTTCGGCACGGATTCCCTCGGCCGCGACGTGTTCGGCCGGGTGATCACCGGCTCGCGCGACATCCTCACCATCGCGCCGCTGGCAACGCTGCTCGGCACCGTGCTCGGCACGGCGCTCGGCCTGGTCACGGGTTATTTCCGCGGCGTGATCGACGACGCGATCAGCCGCCTGGTGGAGGCGGTGCTGGCCCTGCCGCTGGTGATCAC